>CAYOPA010000335.1:0-6218 GCA_964405625.1 uncultured Bryobacterales bacterium | reverse complement strand
CGATGGTAAGTTGTCCCTCCTTCAACGGCCTCGTTTTCCGCCCGCACTCCACGTCGTCCCTCCGATTCCCTGTTCTTGATGCTCGGGATGGTAGACAACCCGATGGTTCGTTTCAGGAACTCGTGAAGGCTTGTGCCAAAGTGGTACCAACCCAAGACGACGTCGAGCCGCAATGAGACCCGAACGGGAGAATCCGTCGATTCGAGGCACTAGTTTCGATTTAGCGTTGAAGTCGTTTATTTTCAGTGGTTTGTGGTCCGAAACGCCAGGAACGAGTTTGGAGGCGCGGACCGGAGTCGAACCGGTGTACGAGGTTTTGCAGACCTCTGCCTAACCACTCGGCCACCGCGCCTTCCTAAGGGAAAAGATCAGGCGATATTCGCAAGCGAACGGCCCCGGCCTGTCTTCAGGCCTGGGGCCGTTCGTGTGAATTTCATGGAGCGGGAGACGGGACTCGAACCCGCGACATCGACCTTGGCAAGGTCGCACTCTACCAACTGAGTTACTCCCGCAACCTGTTTGTAGAGTACGACTGCGGAGAAGGCGCTGTCAAGCTGCTAGAATACCGCGCGGGGGGCCGCTTTTCGCCGCCCCGGACTCGAACATGCCCATTGCCCGTCTTTTGCTGCTAGCACTAACGCTTGCCGGATTGGTCGTCGCGGCCGACGAGCCGGCAGCCTTCTTTGACGCCGAGATCCAACCGCTGCTGGAGGCCAAGTGCGCCGCCTGCCACGGCGCCAAGCTGCCGACCAGCGGCTTGGCCCTGGCCAGCCGCGAAGCCCTGCTCGAAGGCGGCAATCGCGGCCCGGCCGTCGTCGCCGGCAAGCCCGATGAGAGCCTATTCATCCAGGCTATTCGGCACGACGGCGATCTGAAGATGCCGCCCGGCGGCAAGCTGGAGCCCGCCGAGATCGCCACGCTGGAAAAATGGGTGGAGATGGGCGCCCCCTGGAGCGCCAAAGCCGCCGGAGACGACGAAGAGAAGCACTGGTCGTTCCAGCCGATTACGCGCCCGCAGGCTCCCCAGCCGGCGCATCCCGAGCTCGCCCGCAACCCGATTGACCATTTTGTGCAGGCTCGGCTGGCCCCCAAAGGCCTCGCCCCGTCGCCGGAAGCCGATCGCGCCACGCTCATCCGCCGCGTCAGCCTGGACCTGACCGGCCTTCTGCCGACGCCCGAAGAAGTTCGCGAGTTTGAAGCTGACGCCGATCCCAAGGCTTACGAACGGATGGTGGAGCGCTACCTGGCCTCCCCGCACCACGGCGAGCGTTGGGGCCGCCATTGGCTCGACATCGCCCACTACGCCGATTCCAACGGCTACAACCTCGACCACCCCCGGCAGATCTGGAAGTACCGCGACTGGCTCATCCGCGCACTCAATGCCGACAAACCGTTCGACCAGTTCGTCATCGAGCAGATCGCCGGCGACCTGCTGCCCGAGCCCTCCACCGAGCAGCTCATCGCCACCGGTTTCCACCGCAATACTCTGATTAACCTGGAAGGCGGCATCGACTTTGAGCAGTACCGCGTGGAAGCCGTGGTTGACCGCGTGGACACCATCGGACAGGCGTTTCTGGGGCTGACGCTGGGCTGCGCGCGCTGCCACGACCACAAGTACGACCCGATCACGCAAAAAGAGTTCTACCAGCTCTACGCCTTCTATGATTCAATCGACGAGCTCGACGGCCGCGCCGGCGAGGCCGGACGCCAGGACCCGCAGAAGCCGACGCTGGAGTTCGGCACGCCTGAAGAGCTCGGCAAGCGCGACGTGATCCGCGCGCAGCTAGCCGTGCTGGAGACCGAGCTGGCCGAGTACGAGAAGCAGATCGCCGCGCGCCAGCCTGAATGGGAAGCCTCACTGAGCGAAGCCGAGATCGCCGCGCTTCCTAACGAGAACCAGTTCTCGCTGTCGATTCCGGCCGAGCAACGCAACCAGTTCCAAAAAGCGGTGATTGTGCGTCTGTTCCGCCAGTCCGACCTGGGCTGGAAGGAGCGCAACGCATCCATCGCCGCCGTGCGCAAACGCCTGCCCGATCTGCCCTATACGATGGTGATGCGCGAGCTGGACGAGCCGCGTGAGAGCTACATTCACCTCGGAGGTGACTTCCTGCGCAAGGGGGTTAGCGTGGAGCCGGGCGCGCCGCGCGTCCTGCCGGCGATGTCCGCAGCCGCCGACCGCCCGACCCGATTGGACTTGGCCAAGTGGCTTGTTTCCGACACGAACCCGCTGACGGCGCGTGTGACCGTCAACCGCGTCTGGCAGCAGTATTTCGGCCTGGGGCTGGTGGAGACGGAGAACGACTTCGGCACGCAGGGCGCCAAGCCGTCGCACCCCGAGCTGCTCGACTGGCTGGCCAGCGAGTTTCGTGACAACGGCTGGCGCGTGAAGGACTTGCACCGGCTGATCCTGCATTCGCACACGTACCGCCAAGCCTCGTTGCACCGTCCCGAAGAGGTTGAGGCCGATCCGCGCAACCGGCTGCTGTCGCGGCAGAACCGGATTCGGCTGGAGGCCGAAGCCGTGCGGGACGCAGCTCTTTCCGCCAGCGGCCTGCTGACGGCGGAGATCGGCGGGCCGAGCGTCTTTCCGCCGCAGCCCGACGGAGCGTCGAAACTCGGCCAAGTCCAACGCGAATGGGTCGCTGAAGAGGGCTCGGACCGCTTCCGTCGCGGCCTGTACACGTACTTCTGGCGCTCCAGTCCGCATCCGGGGCTGATGGTGTTTGACGCGCCGGACTCGACCAACGCTTGCACGCGCCGGATGCGCTCGAATACACCCCTGCAGGCGCTGACGATGCTGAACGATGCGGCCTATTTCGAGCTCGCCCAAGGGCTGGCCAAGCGCATTCTGGACGATGGTCCCGAAGCGCGCGAGGAGCGGCTGGACTATGCCTTCCGCCTCTGCGTGGCGCGTCCGCCCGGTGGCGATGAGCGCGACCAGCTCGCAGGCTACTTGGCTTCGCAGCTCGACGGCTTCCAGACCAACCCGGATGACGCCCAGCAGGTCGCCACGACGCCGGAGTTGGCCGCCTGGACCGCCGTCGGGCGGGTGCTGCTCAATCTGGACGAGTTCATCACCCGGGAGTAAATGGACGCCATGAAGAACGAACCTCTAGCCGCATCCACCCGCCGACACTTCTTCTCGCAGTGTGGCGTTGGGCTGGGGCAAATTGCGCTGGGCGGGCTGCTCTCCGGCGGCCGGCTGTTGGGCGCTTCAACGGACGCGCCGCCGAACCCGATGGCTCCGAAGGCGCCGCACTTCCCTGCCAAGGCCAAGAACGTGATTTTCCTGTTCATGGCGGGCGGTCCAAGCCAGTTGGAGATGTTCGACTACAAGCCGGAGCTCGCCAAGCGCGACGGCGAGAACACCCCAGCCTCGATCCTGGAAGGCAAGCGCTTTGCCTTCATGGACTCCTTCAGCAAGGAGACGCCCAAGCTGTTGGGCCCGCTACGCAACTTCCAGCGCTACGGCAAGTCCGGCAAGTGGGTGTCGGACACCGTGCCGCACATCGGGCGGGTGGCTGACGATATCGCCTTCGTTTCCGGTATTTCGACGGAGAACTTCAACCACGCGCCGGCGAAGATCATGGTGAACACGGGCTCGCCGCGCTTTGGCCGGCCCTCGATGGGCGCCTGGGTCACCTACGGCATCGGCAGCGAGGCGGAAAACCTGCCGGGCTTCGTGGTGTTGCAGTCCGGCGACCGCGGCCCGCGCGGCGGGGCGTTGAACTGGGGCGCGGGCTTTTTGCCCACGGCCCACCAGGGCGTGCCGTTCCAGTCCGGCGGCGACCCGATCCTGAACCTGTCCAACCCGCCCGGCTTTGACGGCAAGCGCCAGGGGCAGGCCCTCGACACCCTGCGCGCGCTCAACCTGCGGCGCCTGGCCGAGACCGGCGACCCGGAGATCTCCACGCGCATCGCCAGCTACGAGATGGCCTACCGGATGCAGTCCAGCGCGCCGGAGTTGATCGATTTGGGCGCCGAGGACGCCAAGACGCTGGAGCTTTACGGCGCCGAACCGGGCGCCAAGTCTTACGCCAACAACTGCCTGCTGGCGCGGCGGCTGGTGGAGCGCGGCGTGCGGTTCGTACAGCTCTATCACACCGACTGGGATCACCACGGCGGCCCGCACAACCTAGGCAAGCCGTTCGACGAGCGCTGCAAGGAGATCGACCAGGCCACGGCGGCTCTGATTGCGGATTTGAAACAGCGCGGGATGTTGGAAGACACGCTGGTGGTGTGGGGCGGGGAGTTCGGGCGCACGCCGATGGGCGAGGAGCGCGAATCGGTCGGCCGGAACCACCACATCGACGCCTTCACCATGTTCTTCGCCGGCGCCGGCATTCAGCCGGGCCAAACGGTGGGCCAGACCGACGATTTTGGCTTCTCGCCGGTGGATACGCACATCGAGATCCACGATATCCAGGCGACCATCCTGCATTTGCTGGGGCTGGACCACACGAAGTTGACTTTCAAGTTTCAGGGACGGGATTTCCGGTTGACGGATGTTGGCGGGAAGTTGATTGGGCCGCTGCTGGCATAGCCGTGGCGCACGGCTATGCCGTGCGGTCGGGCCTGTGGCCCGGCCCCTGGAGTTTCCACATCTGGATCAGGCAGCGGCGGCCTGCACGAGGAAAGGGGCGTCGATTTGGATGTGGAAATCCTCGAGCGAGGGGGGGGTGTTGGGCGATTTCCTGGCGCAGCAGGGCGATCAGCCAAGCCAGCGGCAGCGCGCTGTATGCGGCCACCGCCAACACCGGCTGCTTGGGGACCGCCGTCTGATTCCACAACCGCGCCTGGCCCACGCCCAAGGTATCCTGCTCCTCGCGGTGGTTGACCTCGATCTGCCAGCGGTCGAAGTAGATCTGCAACAACGGCTGGGCCGAGCTGACCAGGTCGCTGCTGAGCAGATACGCCGGATCGCGATAATACAGCTTTCGGCTTTGCGACTTGCGGTAAGGCGTCGGCGCAACGACGATCAGCCGCAGCGGCCGGTCTTGTGCAGCCGGGTGTCGTCGAGCGCGACGATTTCACTCCCGACGAGGCGCTGGAGATCGTGCGTCGGTTGCTGAAAGGCGGCGCCGATCCGAACCAGAAAACGATCTATCCCACCGCCGGGCCGGCCGGGGATGTGCGGATCAACCCGACGCCTCCAGGCTCGACCGCCATGCATATCGCCGCCAATTCCGGCAGCGTGGCGCTGGTGAAGCTGCTGGCGGAGTGGAAAGCTGACCCGAATCTGGTCAGAAATGACGGCCACACGCCGTTTTCCGTCTCCGTGGTGGCGGGAGACCTGCCGGTGGTGCAGCAGATGGTCACCGTCGGCGCGGACGTGTCGAAGCAGTACAACCCCGACGATAAGATTCCGGACCCGTATGAGGCCATCCCCCTGCCAAGGGAGAATCAGACCATCCTGCACATCGCCGCCGCGACGCTGAATCCGGAAGTGGTGGAATATCTCACCTCCGCCGGGGCGCCGCTCGACCTGAAAAATAAGCAGGGCGAGACGCCGCTGGATCTGGCCGACCACCAAGAGCGGTTCCGCGAGTCGCTGGAGAAGCAGAACGCCGACGGCAACCCGGAGAAATTGGCGAAGGTTAAGCGGCCGACTGAAACGACGGACATGATCAAGAAGCTGCTTGCTGGGCGTTAGGGGCAGCGCTGACCCGGATGTCAGGAAATGTCATGATTTTTCGTTTTTTCGGGCCCTGAGCGCGGCGGCGAGCTTCCGCCTTGATTGTACGGGCGGCGTCAAGAGAGCGTGATAAACTGGCGGCGCCCAATGTCCGCCCAGCAATACGACGTTTTCCTGAGCCACTCGCATGACGACGCTGAAGCGGTCGAGTGGATTGCCAAGAAGCTCGAAGACGAGCATGGGCTGAAAGTCTGGCTGGACAAGTGGGCCTTGATACCCGGTCGCCCGTGGCAACCCGCGATGGCGAAGGGCCTTGAGCAGGCCGGAGCCTGCGCGGTGTTCTTGGGATCGAAGACGCCGGCGGGCTGGTTTAGCCAGGAGGTCCAGAAGGCTCTCAACCGTCAGACCCAGGACGAGTCGTTCTCGGTCATTCCCGTCATCCTCCCTAACGGCAACGGCGGGATGGTCAAGGACTTCTTGGAACTACGCACCTGGGTGCGATTCGCAAGCGGCTTGAATGATTTGGAGGCGTTGCGCCTGTTAGTTCACGGCATCCGGGGCGAGTCGCCGGGGCGTGGGGACA
>CAYOPA010000334.1:0-6218 GCA_964405625.1 uncultured Bryobacterales bacterium | reverse complement strand
GTTGCCGTTGTTCGACGACGCCGAGCCGAAGTTGAAGCTCAGGTGCAGCTTGTCGCTGGCTTGATTGGCGCAGGCGCCGTCGCTCATGGGCGCTTGCGTGCAATCGCAGGGGCGTCGTCGATACGCGACGACGCGGCTCGGCTGGAGCCGCGCGCCACATTTCCTCGCAACGGCGGCTGCGTGGCGCACGGCTTTGCCGTGCAGTCGAGCCTTTGGCTCGACACGGACACGAATGCCCGCCCCCGAAACATCGGCTGGAAGGCCCGGATTACCGGCGCGAGGCGCAGCCTCGCGTGCACGGCGAAGCCGTGCGCCACAACAGAAATCACATGCGGGCGAAGGTTGGTTGGAGGGCTGGAACGCCGAGCTGGCGAAATGGACTATGGCCGCACGCAGTCGCGCCGAATCAACACCGACGGCTGCTGGTCCGGCTTGAACTCCTTGCCAAAAATAAACGCCTCACCATCCGGCAGCCACGCGATCGTCTCCTTGCCCAGGAGGCGCTCCAGCGGGATCATGCGGCGCTGGAGCTCGGCGGTGGGCGGAGGCGGCCCGTCCGCCGGATCCCACAGCAGCTCCCAGGCGTGATCGTAGGTCAAAACCAGCAGGCGCCGTCCGTCGGGGCTGAAATCCATGGCTGTGGCGACGTGGCTGAATGCGGCGCCCTCCGCCCTGGCCATCGCCGGCAGATCGAGCTCCCCATACGGCGTCAGCATCAGGATTTGCCCCTTGCCGGCATTCCGCCACGCGTCGCCCGCCAAACGGTACAGGCGCGCCGAGCGCCCCTGGGAAGCCAGCAGCTTGAATTCCTTGACCAGGATATAGATGTCTCCCGTGCGCGGGTCCACGGCCAGCGATTCGGCGTCATGGGCGCCGTCGGGATAGCGCAGCCGCAACCGCAGGTCGGGCGTCATGGGCGAGTCGAACTTCTTCCGCTCGCGGATGACCAGCACGGCGATCTCCTGGCGCTTGCGAGCGTTGTCGCCGATGTCCCCGATAAAGAGGCAGTCGGCTTCGCCGTCGGCGTCACAGGGCCCCACGGCCAGATCCTCGGAATCGACCAGCTTCGGCGGCGTCAGCAGGATGGTCTCCAGGCGTCCGCCGGTCTCGTCGCTGAGCATGAAGGCGCTGGCGTTGCCGCTGTCATTGACGTGGTACAACCGGCCAGGAAACCGGCGTGAGGCCGCCAGCCCCGACGCCTCATTCACAGCTTTCTCGTCGAGGCGGCCGACCACGCGGCCTTCGCTCCATTGCGGACAAAGCTGCCCGGACGCCTGCGTCGAGGACGCGACCGCGAGCGTGAGTAAAGCCAAACCGACCGAGCCTGAATGCTTCCAATGCACCTGCTACTCAGCATCGCGCATCAGCCGCCAAGCTGTTGCGCCGCCTGCATCGGTTGAGACTGTTGGGGACAATCGCGGGAGAACAGCGCGCGGGCCGGGGTGGCCGGACCCTACCCGCTAGAATGAGTCACGCATGGCGCTGTTTCGCCTCCTCCTGTCGGCCTCGCTGCTGAGCGCCCTTCCGCTCGTCGCCCAACAGCCGGATTCCGCCCGCCAAGCCCTCGCCCGGCTGCTCGCCACCGAGCTCGACCCCCAAGAGTGTTACCGAGTCCGCGACCTGCTGCTGGAGCGCGAGGACGTCAAGCTCTACTTCAACGACGGGCTGTTGCTATTCGCCAAACCCGTTGACGGACGCGACGTGGCGGCGTTTTTTCTGGCCGTGGAGCCCGCTGACAATGGCGAGATCCTCGTCATCCCGCCGACGCCGCGCGAACGCAAGTCCGTGGCGCTGTTTACCAACGATGCGGTGCTCGACGAACGCTTCCGCTCGGCGCTGATGCTGTTTACCGACGACACCGCTGAGGTTCTGCGCCGTGAGATCGAGCGCACGGCCGCCACCCGGCTTGACGATTCCACCGGAGCCGCGGCCGCGCCTCGCTGGACGCCCGTGCTGAAGAATATCCTCAACGGCATCTCGCTGCGGTTGCTCGCGGACTTGCTCAGCGGCCGGCCCATCGAGGACGGCGTCTTCGCGGCGGCCATCAACGGCGGACGGCTCGGGCGGTTTGACGTGGTCGTCGATCCCAACCTCCGCGAGCAGGTTTCCATCGGCCAAAGCGTCCGGCAAGAGGGCCGCGGCTTTTTCAACGTCTGGGCGCAATTTGAGGGCCGGTCCACGCGCGAAGGCCGTCGTAAGCAGCTCGCCATCAACGGATCGCTCGAAAACTACCGGATCGACGCCCGGCTCGGCCCGGATCTCAGCCTGCGGGCGAACGTTGAAGCCGACCTTTTTCCTGCCGCCGCCGCCGGCCGAACCGTAGCCTTTGAGCTCTCGCAAAACCTGCGCCTGGAAAGCCTGCTGGTCGACGGCGAGCCGGCGGACTACATCCAACTGGAACAGTCGGCGGCGGGCCGGGCTTCCCGGCGGCAGAACGACGTGGTACTAGTAATGCTGCCCGCCCCGCCCGGCCCCGGCGACCGGCCCCGGCTGCGCTTTGAGTATTCGGGAGACGTGGTCTCGAAGGCCGGCGAGCACGTTTTCCTGGTCACCAGCCGTGACGACTGGTATCCACGCGGCGAGCCGTCCTTTGCCGAATATGAAATGACCTTTCACCACCCCGCCCGCTACGACCTCGTGGCGACGGGCGAGGTGATCGACGAGTCCGTTTCCGACGGAGTCCGGACAGTACGCTTCAATAGCCCTTCCCCCATCCGGATGGCGGGCTTCAACATCGGCGACTACGCGGTCGCCTCCCGTCAGGTCGACGGCTACACCGTGGAGATTCGCGCCAACCGCCGCGTGGAGGAGAGCCTGAAACCGCGGGCGCCGATGCCGGTCGTCGTTCCCTCGCCGATGGCCGGTCGCCGCACCCGTCCTTCAACGGGCGACGCGAGCATCGTCACGCCATCCCAGGCGCCCCCGCCCAATCCGGCCGCCCGCATCCAGGAGATCGCCGACGCTGACGCCGACGCCTTCGCCTACTTCTTGAAGCTCTTCGGCCCGCCGGCCACGCCGCGCGTCGTCATCTCGCCGATCCCGGCCGGCTTCGGCCAAGGCTTCCCAGGGCTGGTTTATGCGGCGACCCTGAGCTACTTCGACGCCTCCGACGCTCCCCTCAAGGGCTTGTCGCCGGATGACCGACAGTTCTACGCCGAGCTGCTGCGGGCGCACGAGATTTCGCATCAATGGTGGGGCAACAGCGTGACCGTGCAGTCCACTGCCGACAACTGGCTGATGGAGGGTCTGGCGACTTACTCCTCCATGCTCAATCTCGAACGCAGACGAGGTCCGCAGTCGTTTCAGGGACTCCTGCGGCGCTTTCAGGCGCGCCTGCTGACGAAGAACGCCGAGGGCCTGACAGTCGAAAGCGCCGGTCCGGTGACCCTCGGCGACCGGCTGGTGACGGCCCGCTTCCCCGACGCCTACCGCGTGATCACTTACGAAAAAGCAGCTTGGACACTGCACCTGCTCCGGGCGCGGCTGGGCGACGACAATTTCTTCGAGCTGCTGGCCAAGCTCGTTCGCGACTATCGACTCCAGGAGATCACCACGGAGTTGTTCCGGCTGGAGGCGGCGGCGTTCGTCGACCAGGATTCGCCCGACCCCGACTTGCGCGACTTTTTCGACCAGTGGGTCTACCAGACCGGCGTGCCGCGCTTCACCGTCCGCTTCAGCCAAACCGCGGCCGGGCGCCAGACATTGCTGCGAGGGACGCTCTCCATGCACGACGTGGATGAGACGTTCGTGACGCCGGTGGATCTGCGGGCGACCTTACCGGACGGCTCGGCCCACAATGTGACCGTTTGGACCGATGGCGACGAAACGGCGTTCGAGATGCGGCTTCCCGCCAAGGCCGTACGTCTGACCATCGACCCGGAAGGCCGCCTGCTGGCCGTCAAAGACCGGCTCGAAGGCAGTTAACCCGCGACGCCTCCCGCCCTACTTCCGCCCCAGCCCAAACTCGTTCCCCATCTCCACCACTTTGCCGCCCTTGAAGTGGACCTCCACGTACTTCGAGCCGCTGATCGGCGTGCTGTCCTCGTCCTTGAACGTCGCCACGATCTTCTTCGTCTTCACATCGAAGACGTCCGGCGTGTGCGACCAGGCGTACTTGCCGTCCAGGCTGAAAGCCACCCAGCCGTGCCCGCCCTGCGTGAGCTCCACCTTCCCCTTCGGCGTCGGCGGAATCTGAGTTGCATCAAAAATGAACAGCTTTTCGCCCTTCTGGTCGCTCAGCCACAGCTCGGTCTCGTCCGGCGTGAGCCCCGCCCCGTGCGTCCGGTTCGGAATCTTCTCGCCCGGCGCGAATACCCGGTGCAGCACCTCGCCCGTTTGCAGGTTCACCATGTCAAAGCCGATGTGGTTGCCCAGGCAGATGTAACCGTACTTCTGCTTGCTGTCGAACGTATAGGGAAAAATCCCCCGCTCGCCCACGTTATCGATATGACGGATCAGGCTCTCGTCCTTGGTCGAGTAAATCGACAACCTCGTCCGCGTGCCCAGATACAGCCGCTCGCCGTCCAGGCTCACAATGCTGTTGTGCGCCTGCGGGCCGACCGTAATGCGCTTGATCACCTCGCCCGTCTCGCCGTCGAGGACCAACAGCCCCGAGTCCGCGCCGGAATACCACCAGCCCGTCGGCACGTAGATCTTCTTGCCGTCCAGCGTGACCGATGAGCGGTCCGCCCCGGCCGGCAGCGTCTTCTCCCAGACGACTTTTTCCGTCTCGATATCAAACATGCCCACCCGCCGGTTCGTTGACGAGTAGTACACAGCGTGCTTCTTCAAGTTGCCCGCAAACCCCCGCAGCCCTTCGTCAAAGATCGGGACCGGGATCTTTCGGACCAACTTATGCCCGTCATCGATGTCAAACACCAGAATGCCGGCAAAGTCCGCCCGGCCTTCCTTCTGCGCGCCGTCGGGCGAGCTCATGTACAGATAGCGTCCGTCCTTCGGCTGGGCCGAAAGCAGCAGCGCCGCCAAAGGCAGCAGGGAGATCAACTGGGTCATCCTTCGCATGGCAGGAAGTGTAGTCCCATCTCCGACGCGACGCAAGCGCGTTGCTTGCGGCTCTGCTGTAATCTAAAGACCGTGTCGGCACAACCGCGACCTCTCCTGACTATTCCCGTCCCCGAGCCACTGTCGCTGGACGACCCGTCCCTCTACCTCAACCGCGAGCTCAGCCTGCTCCAGTTCCAGCGCCGCGTGCTCGAAGAGGCCCAGGACCCGCGCAATCCGCTGCTCGAACGCATCAAGTTCCTGGCCATCGTCGCCTCCAACCTCAACGAGTTCTTCATGGTCCGCGTCGCCGGCCTGCATGACCAAGTCGCCGCCGGAGTTTGGGAATCCAGCGGCGAAATGACGCCGTCCGAGCAGCTTAAGGCCATCCGTCCGGAAATTGAGGAGCTGATGGGCCAAAGCCGCGCCTGCCTGCTCAGCGGCATGATCCCAGAGCTCGCCGAGCGAGGCATTCGCGTTGCCGACTACGACGACCTCACCAAAGAGCAGAAGGCCTCCGCCGACGCCTATTTCGCCGAGGCCGTCTACCCGGTGCTCACCCCGCTGGCCTTTGACCCCGGCCGGCCCTTCCCGCATATCTCGAACCTGTCGCTCAACCTGGCCATCGTCATTCGCCGCAACGACGGCTCCGACCGCTTCGCCCGCATCAAGATCCCGCCGAACATGCCGCAGCTCGTGCGCATCGGCCCCAAGCCCAAGGGCCGCGGCGCCGACGGCGAGCAAGTGCTCGTCTGGATCGAGCAGATTGTCGCCGCCAACATTCGGATGCTCTTCCCCGGCGTGCAGATCGTGGAGACCCACCCCTTCCACGTGACCCGCGACGCCGACCCCGCCATTCAGAAGATTGAGGCCGACGACCTGCTCGAAACCGTCGCCGAGTACGTCCGCCGCCGCCGCTTCGGCTCCGTGGTGCGCCTCTGCGTCCACAACGAGATGCCCGAGCACATCCTCCGCGTACTCAAGAGCAACCTCGAGATCACCGAGCAGGACATCTACCGCCTCAACGGCCCGCTGGCGCTCAACCGCCTGATGGAGCTGATGAAGGTGGACCGGCCGGACCTCAAGGACGCCCCCATCGTCCCGCGCATCCCGCCGGGCCTGAAGGCGTTCGGCAAGGACGAGAACATCTTCTCCGCCGTGGACCAGCAGGACATCATGCTGCACCACCCCTACGACTCCTTCGAGCCCGTGGTGGA
>CAYOPA010000333.1:0-6262 GCA_964405625.1 uncultured Bryobacterales bacterium | reverse complement strand
CAAAGGCTTCCGGGCGGCCGAAGTCCACATTCTTGCGCGCCTTCACCTCCACGCAAGCCAAAAACTCGCCATCCCAGCCAATCAAATCCAGCTCGCCGCGCCCGGATCGCGCCCGATAGTTGCGCGCAATCACCCTATACCCTTGAGCGCGCAACAGCTCGAAAGCCAAGTCTTCGCCACGACGGGCGTCTTGCAGGTTCTTGGGCAGATCGCGGTCGGCCGCGGACCGCAAGCGCGCCAGCAGGCGGCGGATCATCGTTGATAGGCGTCCTCCAGCAGGCGCTGCACCTCGCGGCCGACCGCGCCGTCGACGACCGGATCGCGCCCGGCTCGGACGGCGTCCACAAAATCCTCCACCAGCGGCTGATGCAGATTCGGGTGCGGCGGCAGCGACTCGCGCCGCTCGCCGGCGGCCGTCACGATGCGCAGGTCCCCGGCGTTGAGCGCCCCGACGTGCAGCGAGCCCTTCGTCCCGTAAAGGTCGAGCGTGTCCTGGGGCTCCGTGGGCGCGTGGGAGACGGTCAGCAGCCCGCGTGCGCCGGATTCAAAGCGCAACCGCAGCAACGCCGTATCCTCCACCTGCCGGTCGAAGTGGAGATTGGAGAGCTCGGAGTCGGCGACCTCCAACGGCCCCAGCAAGTTCAAGAAAACTTCCAGCCGATGCGAGCCGAAATCCATCAGCGGGCCGCCGCCCGACCGGGCAGGGTCGAGCCGCCAGGGAATCTCTTCTCCAGGCGGGTCGTAGCGCTCAAAGGCGCGGATCTCGGCCAGCACAACCTTGCCAATCAAGCCGTCGGCCAGCAATTGGGAAATCCGTCCAATTGTCGGGTAGAAGCGCCGATAGTAGGCCACGCCCAGGCGCACGTTGTTCGCGCGGCAGGCCTCGATCATGCGGTCGCATTCCGCCGTATCAAGCGCCATCGGCTTCTCGCAAAGCACATGCTTGCCGGCCTCGGCCGCGGCGATGGTCTGCGCGGCGTGTTGATCGACGGGAGTGGCGACGTAGACGGCGTCGATGTCGGCGTCGGCGCCCTGCTCGCGCCAGTCGGCAAACGTTTTGGAGGCGCCAACCTGCTTGCCGCAAGCTTCCAGCCCGCTCGCATCGCCGCGGCTGACGGAGACCAGCTCGCTGTCCAACGCCTCGCGCAGGGCCGCCGCCACGCGCTTGCGCACGATGTCTCCGCAGCCGACCAGTCCCCAGCGCAACGCCATGAGCCCTATGATCGTATCGAAACAACCTGCGCTGTGGATGCCGGCCCGTCGAAGAAAATCCGAGCCGCGGAGACGGCGGCGCCGGGCGCTGGAGACCAGTCGCCAGAAAACCGGTCGCCAGAAAACCATTGAAAGGTCAGCATGTTTCAGATACACTTTAAGGCGAAGCCTCTAGCAGGTTTGCCGATCCCCCTAGCGGGACGGCCGGAACGGGAGATTTGGCGAGCTTGCCTCACCTTCGCGACCCTGACGACCGCGGCCACTCGGCTGAGAAGCGGTGCGCGGGTTGTGGCCGCTGGAACTCTCCTCGGGAAGAGCGTTGCGAGCGCTGCGGGCGCCCGCTGGTCGCCGGTCGGGGAACCATGATTCGTCGCGACACCGAAGAAGCTGAATCGCTTCCGGATCCTCCACCCTCGGCCCCCCTCCCCAGGCCCAACGAAGAGCCGGAGTGGCGCGAGGAGCTCAATCGTAAGATCGTGGGCTACCGTGAGCGCAGCTCCTCCGGCGGCCAACATTCGCTGTTTGACGACAACGCCGACGAGACGGCGGAGCCCAAGCGCGCACCGGTCGAAACGCGGCCGTCGAGCCGTCCGAAGCTGCCTCCGATCCGCGAGGCCGGCGGGCAGGACCTGCCTCCCCCTCGCGCTGCGACCGAGAGATCGATTTTGCCGCCGCCGCCTTCGGACCGCACGTGGAAAACCGAGGCGCGCCGCGTCAAGCCGTCCACTGCGATTCATCCTCCGATCGTGGACCAGCGCGAGCCGTTGCCCGCGCGCGAGGCCGAGCGGGAACCGTCGGCCGACCCGCGCGACCGCGCGGCGCCGATCTCCTTGCGCCTGGTCGCCGGGTTGATGGACCTGGCGATCGTGGCCGCGGCCCTGGGCGTATTTGCGGCCGTCTGCATGACGTTCAACGAAGAGCTTCTCTCCGGCGAGGATGGCTTGCAACTGATTGGGTACGCGTTTGCCCTGCTGTTGGGGTTTTACTGGATCCTCTATCTGCGGTTCTTGGGCCGGACGGCCGGAATGACGTGGTTGGGGCTGCGGGTGTTGAACTTTGACGGAGAGTTGCCCGATGAGGCGCAGCGGCGGGCGCGGGCTCTCGGCACCCTACTCAGCGCAGTCTCGCTGGGGATCGGTTTCGCCTGGGCGGCGGCCGATGAAGGGCGCCTGACCTGGCACGACCGGATTTCCAAGACCTTCGTGGCGCTGGACAACTGAGCAAGCGCCAGAGCGCGTAGGGACGGCCGGAAGCGTCAACTCCCCAGACAAGGTTTCCAGGCCTACCCTCGCGAGCGAGGGCCCCAACGGCGTTCCGCCGGCTAGGATTCATCCGCCGGAGCGGGCCTGATCAGCGGCAGCCTCTCCAGCGCCACCCGCGCAGCCGCCGGCGCCTCGCCACACGAACCAGCGTCGCCCGCGCGGCCAGGTCCGAAGTCGGAACATCGAGGAATGGCGCGAGCGCGTCCGGCCGCAACACCACCCCAACGGTATCGGCATCCGCCTTCTCGATAAATGCGCGCTCCTCCGGAGACGCCATGGAACGACGAGACTCCCGAAACCCGGCGGGTCCCAGGTCGTGCTAGTGTTATGCTGCACGAGGCCGGAACCATGCCACACAAGCTTGAATCCCTCCACCTGTCGCGACGCGGTTGGATGCGATCCACATTCGCTCTCAGCGCCGCCGCGCCGGCGCTCGGCGCCGCAAAAAAGCCGCTGCTGCCCACCGGCGTGCTGCTTTTCCAAGGCGACTCGATCACCGACGCCGGCCGCGACCGCGAGAAGGCGTTGTTCAACGACAACGCCTCGCTCGGACGCGGCTACCCGTCATTGATCGCCGCCTACCTGCTCAGCGCCCGCGGGGCCGACGGGCTGCGCATCCACAATCGTGGCATCTCCGGCAACAAGATCCCCGACCTGGAAGCCCGCTGGGAGGCCGACGCGCTCAATATCCGGCCGGACATGCTCAGCATCCTGATCGGGGTCAACGACCTCTGGCACAAGCTCAACGGCCGCTACGACGGCTCTGTCCAGAGCTATGAGACAGGCTACGCCAAGCTCATCAAGCGCACGCAGAAGGAGATGCCCTGGACGCGCGTCATCGTCTGCGAGCCGTTCGTGCTGCGCTGCGGCGCGGTGACCGACGCCTGGTTCCCTGAGTTTGACCGCTACCGGGCCGCCGCCCGTCGCGTGGCCGAAGGCGCCGAGGCGGATTTCGTGCCCTTCCAGTCGATGTTCGACGAGGCGCTCAAGTACGCCGAGCCGGAGTACTGGGCCGCCGACGGCGTCCACCCAACTCTGGCCGGGCACGGGCTAATGGCCCGCACTTGGCTCGACGTGGTGAAACCGTAGAAGCCCCAGTGAAACCCTAGAAGCCCAGAAACCGTTCGAGCTTTTCCAGCGCCCGCTCGGCCAGATCCAGATTGCGCTTCGCCCCTGCGCTATCCCCGGCGGCAAGCTTTTGCTCGGCCTGTTGCAGGTTGAATCCCATCGTGTTTTCGGCCGTCGCCATGTCGCGGCGCAGGCCGAGACCGCCTCGCGCCTGGGACTGCTTGAGGTTGTCCAGGCTCGCCCGGACCGCACCGGCGCGGGCGGCCAACTGCGTCAGCCGCTCATCCACATCCGCCGTCGGCGACTGCGCGGGCCGGGACGCCGGGCGTCCGGGCGTCGCCTGCCGAGCGGCAGCGGGCGTCACAACTGGCGAATCCTCGTTCACAAGCGAAAGGTCGCGCTGCTCGGCCGCGCCCGCGGCAAAGTAGAACGTTCCGATCACGCTCGAGCTCGACCACGGCAACTGCTTCTCGCCCGACGCCTGGAACGTCCGCTCCCGGACCCTGTTAAAGACCTCGTCCAGCGGAACGCCCGGACGGCCAAGCTCCTCCAGCAGGAAGCCCGTGAACAGGCCGTTGCGGCCGTCCGGGTTGTCGGCCGCGATGCGGCCCGGCGCGGTCGAAAACGCGATGAAGCTGCCACGCGCCGCGTTCATCGCCGCCAGCCCGGAGCCGCTGGAGCGCGCCGTGCTGAAACCGTTGTTGCGGCAGGCGTCCAGAATCACGATGTTGAGCCGCGAGCCGGTCCCGGCCATGCGGTCGTGGATTTTTGACGCCGAGATGGCGTCATAGCGCACGCTGGCTTCGTCCTTGAGCTCGAAGTTGACCGGAACGAGGTAGTTCTCCTGCTCCACCTGCAAACCGTGGCCGGAGAAGTGAAACAACGCTTCGGAATCAGGCCCGAGCTTTTTGACAAAGGCGTCCACGGCCTTCTCCATCCGAGGCAGGTCGGCGTCGAGCACTTGATCGACGGCAAAGCCCAGCTTGCGAAGCTCGGCCGTGAGGTCGGCCGCATCGTTGGCGGGGTTCTTCAGCGGCTGGACGTGCTTGTATGCGCTATTGCCGATAATCAGCGCCACACGCTTGGCTGCGCACAACGAGGGCAGGCACAACCCGCAGGCGAGCAACCCGATCCATAGTTTCCGCATGGCTTGGCCGCCTCCCGCGGCTTGGCTGTTACTTCCTTTCGGCCTTATCGCCGACCTCGGGCGCGCCGTCGCCGGAGAACCGGCCCACGGCGGAAACCTCGTCGACCTCGGTGATGACCGCCGTGCCGGAGGTTTCGGTGACGCTACGGATAACCCGCCCGGTGGCGGGGTCCTTCACCTCGCGCACGACCCGCGAAATTTCAAACTGGTCGCCGACGGCCACGCCGGCGTTCGAGCCGACGTTCAGGATCACGAAGCCGTCATCATAGTCCGCCACCAGCGCGTCCACCGGCTTGACGTGGCTGGAGATTCGGTCCGAATAGCGCTCCAGGTCGTTCACGACCGGATCGACCGCCTTGTTGACGGCCTCGCCGATCAAGGTGGAGCCGAAGTTGGAAGCAGTCATGTCGATATTGCCCACGCCGCCGGCCCCGCCGGCGCGACCGCCGCCGTACAGCCCGGCGCCGGAGCGGCTGGACTCGCCGGCGCCATTGGCGACGGCCAGGATCTCGGCCGTTTCCGTATCAATCATGCGGGCGGTGATGCCGACTACGGCTTTCGCGTTGGACTGCTTCACCCCGCCGAGGCCGTATTTGCGCCCGAAGCCGCCGAACGCGCCAGCGCCGACATCGCGGGTCTGGTCGTCGCGGCCGAACTGCGTGATGCTGCCGATGACGATGGCGTCCACGCCCAACACCTTAGCCAGCGCGGCGGCGGTGGCGGGGTTGGCGCGGTCGGAGTTGGAAAAATTCTGCTCGGCCAGAACGGCGTCGAGGGCGGCCCGCTCGATGACTGAAAACTTGCCGTGGTTGACGAACCTGGTAACCATCAGGTCGCGGATGCCGCGACCGATGTCCAGGTCAGTCCCAAAGATTGCAGCGGCGTTGGATCGCACCGTGGAGTACTCGAAATCGAGCACGGCGATGCGCTTCCGATCCTGAGCGACCAGCGGCATCGCAACGAGGAGCGTGAGCAAACAGGCAAGATATCGCATCACTTGAACATGTTACTCTACCCTCCTCGTATAGCGTTTCACCAAAACATATCCACATACGGATGTTTTGTGTTGCGTTGGCTGCGTGGCAGGCTTCTCTCGACGGCCGCCCCTCCACCTTACGGACGAGGAGGCTAACGGACGAGGAGGTCGCGAAGCTGCGAACCATTCGCGATTCCCGCACCGCCCCTCCGCGCGAAGCGCTGCGTGATTCCGGCGAGGTCGATCGCGCAGATCGCGCGCAACGTCCAGATGACGCGCAAAAGCGTTGGCAAGTGGATCGACAAAGCCTTGGCGGTGGGCGCCGACGCCGCGCTACAAGACGCCTACCATCGGCCCAAGGCGCCAACAATCACCGACGGTGCGGCGGCTTGGGCGGCGCATCCGGCCCGTTCCAAGCCAAAGCAGCTCGGCCATGCGGACGAAGGCGAGTTTGTCGCCTTGCCGCGGGATCTGGACGCCTACTATCCGGCCGAATGCAAGATTCGAATCGTTCTCGACAACCACTCGGCGCACATCTCGAAGGAGACGAAAGCCTTCCTGGCAACGCGGCCCAACCGCTTCAAATATATGTTTTGG
>CAYOPA010000332.1:0-6293 GCA_964405625.1 uncultured Bryobacterales bacterium | reverse complement strand
CAGCCGCTGCTCGTTCTCGATCAAGCTGAAGCGCACGTAGCCCTCGCCTTCCGCTCCAAAACCAATCCCCGGCGAGACCGCCACCAGCGCCTTTTCCAGCGTCAACTTGGCGAACTCCAGCCGAGGGGATGGAGCCCGAATTCGCCTCGATACGATCTTCCTGGGAGGCGCGGGAGCGACTGGTCGCTGGCGGGAGCCGCGTTCTCGAGCACCGCCGGCGCTTCGGTTAAAATTGAGAACGCCGTAAACCCGACCACGCCCAGGACGCTTCTGCTCGCAACGCTGTTCCTGAGCGTCGGCGTGCCGCTCGGCGCGCTTGAGCGGCGCGAGCTCGGCAACGGTCTGCTCGAGTCCATCGCCTACAGCAACCGTCTGCAACCGCCCGACCTGGTGAGCCAACGGGAGCCTTAGGCAAAAGCTGCGGGAGCGTCTACTAGGCGCTCCGCGGCAATGTCGCCGCCAGGGTAGCTGGCGGACGGTGCTTCTTCCACAGCTCGATGTAGGGTTCCAGATCTGTCATCATCTGGCGGAACTCGTCGAAGGTCAACGACTGCTGCCCGTCGCTCCAGGCCTTCTCGGGGTCCGGGTGAACCTCGACCATCATGCCGTCGGCGCCGACGGCGACCACGGCGCGGGCCAGCGGCGGAATCAGCGAGCGCTTGCCCGACGAGTGCGCCGGATCCAGGATCACCGGCAGGTGCGTCATCTGATTGAGCACCGGCACGGCCTGGATGTCCATCGTGTTACGCGTCGCCGTCTCAAAGGTGCGGATGCCGCGCTCGCACAGAATCACGTTCGGGTTGCCGTGGGAGACGATGTACTCGGCGGACAGCAGCAGCTCTTTCAGTGTCGTGCTCAAGCCGCGCTTAAGCAAAATCGGCCGCTGCACGCGACCCACTTCCTTTAGCAACGGGTAGTTCTGCACGTTGCGCGCGCCGATCTGGAGCACATCGGCGTACTCGGCCACCAAATCGACGTTTGTCACCGTCATGACCTCGGTCACAACGGCCAACCCCGTGCTTTCAGCGGCCTTGCGGAGCAGTTTCAGACCTTCCACTTCCAAGCCCTGGAAGCTGTAGGGCGAGCTGCGCGGCTTGTAAGCCCCGCCGCGAAGAAACTTCGCGCCGGCGGCGGCCACGCACTCGGCCGTGGACATGATCTGCTCTTCGGTCTCCACCGAGCACGGACCCGCGATGACTCCGAAGAGGCCGCCGCCGAAGCTGCGGCCTTCGCCGACCGGCACAATCGTGTGCTCGGCCTTCACCTCGCGGCTCACCATTTTGTAAGGAGCTGAGATCGGCACGGCGCTCTCCACGTACTCGGACGACTCCAGCGATTCGAGGGCGTGCGTTACGTCGCCAATTCCAACCGCCGCGATTACGACCCGCTCGTCCCCCTGGATCGAGTGGACCTTGTAACCAAAATTCCTGATGCGCTCACAGATGTGGTCAATCTGCTCCTTGGGAGCGCCTCGCTTCATCGAGATGATCATGTTTGTTCCTAAAACGAAAAACCCACCCTACTCAGAGTGGGCGGGTTCCCTAACGGCTTCTCCGCGGAAGCGCTTATTCGAGGAACGACGCCATCACAGCGGGCTTCAGCAGCCCGGAAAGCGGTGAAACGAACGATCGGCGTCAAGTAAGCGCATCAACGTAAGCTCTATGTTCTACCACAAGCCCATACCGGCTGTCCAGTGGCAATCGAGCCTGGGTGCACGACAAGAAAGTGACGGGAAGAAGGTTGGCAAGGCTGCGGGCGCACTACCGGGCGTATCACATACGCTCGGTAGACGAGGCGCCCATGTCCATGTCGCTCGAAGCACTGGAAAGCCGCCGCTCGGCGTTGCTGCGGCAGATCCAACTACTCGGTGATTTCCGCCCTGGCTCGATGAGCGCCACCAGCGGTCGATGCGGCAATCCCCGCTGCCGCTGCCGCCAGCCAGACCATCCCGGCCATGGCCCCAACCTGCGCTTGACGTTCCGCCGCAACGGCAAGACCGTGACCGTCTCACTGCCCAGCGAGGCCGCCCGCCGCAATGCGCGGCGCGAGGTCGAAGAGTTTCAGCGCTGGCAACAGCTGAGCCGCGAGTATGTCGAGGTCAACACCGAGATCTGTCAGGCGCGGTCGGTCGACCAAACCCTAAGCCGAACAAGTAGCGCAGGCGCCCACGCCTGCCGCCTCGACCCCCAGGTCGCGGCCCTTTGCCGACCTCCCTTTCGATTGGATCCCAGCTTTGGCAAACGGGCGTGCGCTTGACAACGAGGCTGGTCTGTCGTCCTTTAGGAGATAACTAAAAGACAGATTACAGATAAATATCTAGTGTTAGTCAAAGACTTTCAAGATCAGATTAGCGACAGCCTGACGCCCTCCGGGAAACTCCAAGCCTGCCTCCCGAGTTGGAGGGCTTGCGCCACCTTGTTCCCGCCGACAAGAGGGCGAGCGTCATCTTCCGCCGTCCGAACAAGAACAGTCAGAAGAGCCGGAAGGTTCGTGAGACAGCGGCCGTCGCGTACCTGTCCGCCGACGGGGTCGAGGTGGTGATTCAATACGAGGATCTCGAAGATGAGCCAACGGCGAGCCCTGCTCGCACGGGCTCGGCGATCCCGACGGATAGGCTCGACGACGCCAGCCTTGATGTGCTTTTGCGAGCGCTCGACGAGGCTGAACGCGCGCTCCCGTTCGTTGCGCTCAAGTACTTCCGGGACCAGTTCCTACCGGCTCAAGGGGCCGGCTGGCAGGACCCTGTCAAGTGCGCCAACGCGCAGTCAAGCTCTACGTTCAGGAGCAGGGCTCCGAGCGAATGCTCGAGATCACCGCCGCCCTGGAACGGATCGAACTCGCTGCTCTTGAGCTGACACGGGTCGAGGCGCGATCCGCAATCAGGCAGCGCGAACGCCAAGGGGACTTCGTCTCGTCGGAGGCCAACCGGCTGATCTCGCGGATGGACTTGGATTTCGACGAAGTCTTTCCGTGCCAGCCCACGAGCCCACAAGTGATCGAGGAGGCCTGCCGTCTGCTTGATCACTACCCGATGAAGGCCTATGACGTGATGCAGCTTGGCGGTTGCGTCGCCTTCGCTCCGGCGGCGACGGACAGCGTGACCTTTGTCAGCTCGGGCGAGAACCTGTTGCGGGCGGCCGAGGCGGAAGGGTTTGAAATCTTGAACCCGGCGAGCCTGTGACTTCACGTCATAAAGTACTTGATATCCCCCGCCTTCGTGTCGTAACCTAGTTTCGGATGGCGGTCCCCAGCCAGCTCCCTCGGCCTCGGCCCGTCGCGCTCGATTCGCGCGCGATGGACAACCTACGCTTCATCCGCGAGACGATGGAGCGCTCGGCGGGTTTTACGGCCGTGCCCGGCTGGGGAACCGTCAGCGCCGGCATGGCCGCATTGGCGGCCGCCGGATTGGCATCGACGCGGGCGGAACGGGTTGAGTGGCTGCTGATCTGGGTTGCAGCCGCTGTTTTCGCCATCGGCGTGACGCTCTGGCAGACGACGCGGAAGCTGAAGTCGGCGCCGTCGGGCTCCTACAAGCCGTTTCGCAACTTTGCATTGGGCCTTGCGCCGCCGCTGTTCGCCGGCGGGGTGCTGACGCTGGCGCTTTGGATGGCCGATCTCCATGCCATGATCCCCGGCGTGTGGCTGCTGCTTTACGGGACCGGGATCGTCTCAGCCGGCGCCTTTGCCGTTCGGATCGTGCCCGTCATGGGCGTCTGCTTCATGGCGGCCGGCATGGCGACGCTGCTGCTGCCGCCCGCCTGGCACGATGCCGCTCTGGCGGCCGGTTTCGGCGGGCTCCACATCGCCTTTGGAATCATTATTGCGAGGAAGTATGGCGGCTAAAGCCCACGCTGTGAACCACGATCCCGTCGAGCCCGGCAAGGAACCGCTCGACCCCGCACTCAGGCCGCGGGCTTTGCGTCTGGACCGGTTGATCCACGAGCGCACCCGCTTGGCCCTCGTCAGCGCCCTGGCCGTGAATGAGGCGCTGAGCTTTGTCGAGCTGAAGAAACTGCTGGAGATCACCGACGGCAACCTGAGCGTCCACGCGCGCAAGCTGGAGGACGCCGGCTACGTCTCCTGCACCAAGTCTTTCGACGGGCGCATGCCCCGCACGGAGTACCGCTTGTCGCCGGAGGGCCGCGAGGCGTTGACCCGCTATCTGGATCACATGGAAGCGCTGATCCACGCCGCCCGGGAGTAAGTTTTTTTGGAGTTTGACTTTATGACAAAAAGTACTCTGCAATCAATGATTCATCTCGGCGTCATCATGGACGGCAATGGCCGCTGGGCGGTGCGCCGGGGCCGGAAGAGGGTCCAAGGCCACCTCGCCGGCGCCGAGGCGGTTCGGCGCACGATCCAGGCGGCGCTGGAGCTGGAGGTAGGCTGGCTGACGCTGTTCGCCTTCTCGTGCGAGAACTGGAAGCGCCCCGGCTTGGAGGTCGAGGCGCTGATGGCCTTGTTCGGCGAATACCTGGACGGGGAGGCCGCAAGCTGCGCCGAGCAAGGCGTGCGCTTGCGCATCATCGGCCGCCGCGACCGGCTCTCGGCCGACCTCCGGGTTGCCATCGAGCGGGCCGAGCAGCGCACGGCGACCGCACAGCGGCTGACCGTGCGGATCGCCGTCGACTATTCCTCGCGCGACGTGCTGCGGCGGGCCGCGCAAGGCCCAGCGGCGGCGCTGGACTTCCCGGCCGCCATCCGAGAAGCTCAGCATGATCCGCCCGAAACGCCGGAGATCGATCTGCTGATCCGCACCGGCGGCGAAAAGCGCGTCAGCGACCAGTTGGGCTGGGAAGCGGCCTACGCCGAGCTGTGTTTTCTGGATTGCATGTGGCCCGACTTCGGCAAGAACGAGCTCGGCGCGGCGCTTGAGGATTTTCGTGGCCGGGAACGGCGGTTCGGCGGCCTGCGGCAGGCGGTGTAGCCGGGTTACAATCGCGGACGCCCCTGCCGCCATGCTGATTGAATCCTTTGACGCCGCCCATTACCGCATCCCCTTGCCGCAGCCCGTGTCGGACTCGACGCACGGTGAGATGCGCGATTTCGAGCTGATCGTCTGCCGCCTGCGCGACGACAGGGGCGTGGAGGGTTTGGGCTACACCTACACGGTTGGCCGCGGCGGCACGGCGATCCTGGCGCTGCTGCGCGACGAACTTGGGCCGGCGTTGCTGGGGGAGGATTGTTCCGACATCGAGGCCGTCTGGGAGGCGATGCAGCAGCGGCTGCACTGGGTTGGCCGGGGAGGGCTCGCTTCGTTCGCCATCGCCGCCGTGGACGTGGCGCTGTGGGACTTGGCGGCCAAGCGGGCCGCGCAGCCGCTGTGGCGGTTTCTGGGCGGCAAGGACCCCCACGTGGAGGTCTATGCGGGGGGCATTGACCTGGGCTTTTCACCGGAGCAGCTTCTCGCTTCCACGAAAACTCGGCTGGACGCCGGTTTTCAGGCGATCAAGATGAAGGTCGGTCGTGATCGCCTCGAGGAGGACGTGGAGCGGATCGCGGCCATTCGGGAGCTATTGGGCGAGGGCTTTCCGATGATGGTCGACGCCAACATGGCCTGGGATCTGGAGGAGGCGACCCGGCGCGCCGAGGCGTTCGAGCCCTTCGACCTGGTCTGGCTGGAGGAGCCGCTGGACGCCAGCGACTTCGAGGGCCACGCCGAGCTCGTCTGCGAAGCCGGGCCGCCGATCGCAACTGGCGAGAATTTGCACAGCGTGGAGGAGTTCCGGCGGCTGCTGGCCTTCGGCGCCGCGGACTACCCGGAGCCGGACTTGGCGACGCTGGGCGGGGTGACGGCCTGGCGGCAGGTGCAGCGGATGGCGTTTGACTACAAACGGCCGGTCACGACCCACGGCGTGCATGATTTGCACGTGCACTTGTTGGCGTCGTCGCCGAACGCGTCGTACCTGGAGTGGCACGGCTTTGGGCTGGAGCGGTTTTTGCTGGATGGGCCGTTGCGGATCGAAGACGGGCGGGCGGTGGCGCCGGACCGGCCGGGGCACGGGGTGCGGCTGGATTGGGAGAAGCTGGGGGCCTGCGTCACACGCTTTGCACATTCTCCAGGGCCTTGCGGGCGCGCTTAACCTTGGCGAGGATATCGGAGGCCTTGGCGGTCCAGACGAAGGGCTTGGGGTTCTCGTTATGCTTCTCGACATAGCCCTCGATCGCCTCGACTAACTCCGGAACATCGCGAAGTACGCCGCGTCGCAAGCGGTTCCGCGTCAAGTCACGAAAGAATCGCCCGAGAACGCCGAGCCCTACGAGGGCGCCTTCGCCTGGGACGGCGAGCGGGC
>CAYOPA010000331.1:0-6294 GCA_964405625.1 uncultured Bryobacterales bacterium | reverse complement strand
TCCGCCGTCAGGAGCGGCGTTCGGTCCGGCGGCGAACCGCGCCGGGCGGGAGCCCCGCGGCACCTCCGCCGGGGGCCTGTCGGCGGGGTCAACGCCCGCTACCACCAGATTCCGGTTGCCCCCAGTCCCGCCCGAGGCGTCGCCGCTCGCCTCGCCCAAGCTGACGGGCGGCGCGCCTGGTAAATCCACCGCTTTGTTCAAGGAAGCCAGGGCCGCATTGGCGTCCGCTTCGCCGACGGGACCGTCCACGGCGGGCGCGGCGTCGCCGGCGACTTCGGCCAGCGCTCGGCTCCGCGGCGTGTTGGCGGAGTTGCGCTGGTTGCGATCCTGGTAGCGCAGGCGCGGCGCATCTTGGCCCGGCAGCGTCCCGATGGCGTTGGCGGCGAGATCGGCTTCGACCTGCGGAGCCGGTCCGCCGACCTCGGCCAGAGAGCGTTGCTGGGGCGCGCCCCGCTCGTTCTGCTCGAAATTCTGGTAGCGCAGTCGCGGCGCGTCCTGACCGGGAATCGGGCCAGCGGCAGATCTGGTCTCGGTTGGAACTTCCGGCGCGGCCTCCGCGACTTCCGCCAGCGCGCGTTCCCGCGGCGTCTTGGGCTGCGGCCGTCCGCCGTCGCCGGACTGGTAGCGCAGTCTCGGTACGTCGTCCTGGACGGGCAGCGGCGCAAGGCCGGGCGTCCCGGGCGTGTCCCGCAGGATCGGGGCGCCGGAGGCGTCCAGCGCGCGGTTCCGAGGGGTCGCCTTTGCTTGTTCGTTTCGCGACTGGTAGCGCAACCGGGCGATGGACTGGAACTGCGAGGCATCGGCCGGCTGTGTCTCCCGCGGGTCGATGCGCGGCGCCGCCGGGGCTTCCACGCGGCGCTGCTGGGGCTTCGGCGCGGCCTTCTGCTCCCGCCGAAAACGCAGTACCGGCAGGTTGTCGAGCTGTTCGATGCTGAACTGCGTGGGCGCCGCCGTCACCTCCGGCGCGCGCTCTTCGATTTTGCGCGGTACGGGCGGTGCGATCAGCTTCGGCGCGGTCGGCTGGTAGCGCGGACGCTCCACTTTCGGCGCTTCCCAGGAGACCATGTTGGGAATCTCCAAATCCTGCTGGATCGGAATCTCCGGCGCCTCGCCCAGAATTATCTGCCGGTCGCTGAGCGGATTCGGATTGTCAGCGACCACCTCCTGGTCGGCCTGGTAACGCGGCGCCTTGGCCGGGTTGGGGTTGGGCGTCGGCTCAGCCGGGGCCACCGAAGGCAGAGCGGTCTTGGGCGCATACCAGGTGACCCGGCGTCTCTCCTGCTCCAATAACTGGTCCAGCCGAGGCTCGGGGAAGGGCGTGGCGCTCGGGGTGGGGTTGATGGTCCACATCGCGCCCACGACGAGGCAATGCAGCCCCAACGAGGTCGCAAACGAAGACCATCCCCCGCGCCGATGAGGCTGTTGCTCGCTAAAGATCACAAGCGAAACGAGCGGGATGCGCAACCTCCCGCTGATGTTTCATTATCGAGCCTCCGTTCGCGGATTCCGGCGTTTTTTTGCACATCCGGCCTATTTGGCCGTCAGCTCGTCCAGTAGCCGCCGCGTCCGGTAGGCGTTTCGGAGCATCTCCAGAATGCCCCGCACATCCACGCTCACCGCCCGCGCCTGCTTTTCCGAGTAGAGGAAATCATTGGACAGCGACTGGATATTGCCGTCGAAGATCAGGCCGATGACCTTGCCCTCGCGGCTGATGAGCGGGCTGCCCGAGTTGCCGCCGGTGATGTCGTTGGTGCTGACCAGGTTGTACGCGGTAGAGCCCTTCAGCGCCCGCTTGGCCTTGAGGATGCGATCGGGCAGTACGTACGGATCCTCGCCCGTGGCTCGCTCAAAAAGGCCGTCGATGGTGGTGTAGGCGTTCACGCGCTTGCCTTTTTCGAGGTAAGCGAGCGTACGGCCGAAGGCTAGCCGCAGCGTGAAGGTGGCGTCAGGGTAGACGCTGTCGCCGTCCACGGCAAAGCGCGCCCTGGCGATGAGCCCGCCTTGCGCGTTCTCGATGGCTTCGACCTCGTCTTCATACTGTTTGCGCAGCCGCCGGGCCTCCTCGTCAAATGCGCGAACGAGCTCCATCATGGCGTCGTCCGAGGTCTTGGCCTTGGCGCCCTGGTCGGCGGCGAGCTCCTTGCGCAGCTCCACATCGGCCAGCTTGGTCCCGTTCACCAGCCGGGCGGCGACGGCCGGCGCCGTGTCGTCGCCCAGGATCTTCTTGACGGTGGGATGGTTCGGGCCGAGCCGGTCGCGCAGGAATTGCAGGCTGCGGCCCAGTTTGATGATCTCGATCTCGGGGTAGATCGGCGCGGGCGAATAGAGCTGCTGGTAGAGCGATTCGAGCCCCGAGTCGCGAAACTCCGGCAGCCGGTCGCTGTTGGGTTTGGCGAGCTCCTGGGGCAGCCGATGCAGCAACTTGGCGATGGTGAAGTAACGCGTCCACAGGCCGTAAAGGTCGACGAGGCGGTACTCTTCGAAGATCGCCTTCTTGAGTTTCTGGGCTCCGGCAATCTTGTCCCAGGCGTCGCCGTACTGGCGCTCCAGGTCGGCGTCGGTCTTAATCCGCTCGCGAAGCTTGGTTTCCTGGGCGACCTTGGCGGCGAAGAGCTCACTGTCGCGCAGCCCGGCCACCTGCCCCGTCATCGCCTTGATGGAATTGTTTAACCTGAAAAGCTCGTCGCGGGCCAACCGGACGGCCTCTTCGCCTCCGCCCCGGCCGTAGGCGCCGATGCCGTCGGCCATGAATTGCAGCCAGTCGAGCATGAACGGCAGCCGTCCGTCGCGCTCGGATTCCAACTGCCGGGCCGTCAGCAGCCGGCGGGTCGAGCCCGGATGGCCGGAGACGATCGTTAGATCGCCTTCCTCGGAGCCGTTTGGGTCGAACGGCAGGTGAGCGGGCGACTCGATCGGCGCGTCCTTGTCGTAGACCCGCAGGAAGGTCACGTCGAGGCAGTAGCGAGGGTAAGTGAAATTGTCCGGGTCGCCGCCGAAGTAGGCGACCTGCATCTCCGGCGCGAAGACCAGCCGCACATCCGTATATCGCTTGTACTTGTAAAGATCGAACACACCGCCCTGGTAGAGGTTGACCACATCGCAACGCATCAAGGTGGAATCGGCGCAGTCCTTCTCCAGGCGCGCCATCGCCGCTTTTTGCGCATCCTGGCGCTGGGTGTCATTCATCGCCGCCCTGACGGCCTCGTTGACTAGGTCGGTGACCGGCTCGATCTCCATCAGCACGTTCAGCTCCAGGTCCGGGCATTTCAGCTCCCCGGCCCGCGTGGCGGCGTAGAATCCCTTGGCGATGTAGTCATTCTTTTCCGAGCTGAGCTTGCGGATGCAGTCCGAGGCGACGTGATGGTTGGTCATCATCAGGCCGCGAGCGGTGACGAACGAGCCCGAGCCGCCGTTGTTGAGGCGAACCGACGCCTTTTGCAACCGTTCCAGAAACGCCGCGTCCGGCTCGAAGTTGTATCTCGCCTTCAGGTCCGCCAAAGGCGCCCGGTTGTAGGGCCACATGCCCTCGTCGGCGGGTGCGGGTGCGGCCAAGGCGCTCAGCAGCAGGACGGCGGTAAGCGGCAAGGGTAGGTTGTGCGGGCGCATCACGATTTTGACTCAGCTCGGTTGCGCCGACAGATGCCGCGCTGGGAGCCTCGGATAAATCTTATCAGCCGTTCCACGTGCGGACCGGAAAGCTCGGCTTCCATCCGCTCCACGGCCTGCTCCACCGAGCCGCCGGAACGGAACAAGATGCGGTAGGCGCGCTTGATTTCAAGAATCTCCGCGCTGGTAAAGCCCGCCCGACCCAATCCAACGATATTCACGCCGCGGGGCGTGATGTTGAACTCGGAATAGCGAAAATACGGCGGCGCGTCCTTGTTGACGCGGGTGTTGCCGCCGATCATGGCGAGCTCGCCGATCTTGGAAAACTGGTGGACCACCACGCCGCCGGAGATGAACGCGCCGTCGCCCACCTCCACGTAGCCAGCCAGCAGGGCGCAGCTCGCCACCACCACATCGTTGCCGATGCGGCAGTTGTGGGCGATGTGGCCCGAGGTCATGATGTAGTTGCGGTCGCCGATGACGGTTTCCGATTCGGCTTCGGTGCCGCGGCTGATGGTGTAGTGCTCGCGGATCTTGTTGCCGTCGCCGAGGCGCAGGTAGCTGCGGTCGCCGCGAAAATTCTTGTCGAGCGGATCGGTGCCCAGTACGGTCCCGGCGGAGATCTCGTTGTTGGCTCCGAGCGTCGTCCAGCGCTTGATGAAGACGTAGGGCTCCAGGCGGCAGCCGGGGCCGATGGTTACGTCCGGTTCGATCACGCAGAAGTCGCCGATCTCGACGCCCGCGCCGATGACGGCCCCTTCCGCGATGCGGGCGGTCGAGGCGACGCGGGCCGACGGATCGACAGCCATGGCGCTACTGAAGCCAAGCGTCGTTGAGCAATACCGCCAGCCGCACGGCCGCCTTGGCCAGTTGCAGCTCCGCGCTGGCGCGCGCGTGGCTCAGATATTGTTCATCAAGCTGCTTGATGTCGCCCTGCGGAAGCGAGCCGTAGGCCACCCGAACGGCGGTCAGGTGGGTGTCCCAAACCCAGTCGCGAATGCCGCCGCGCGACCATTCGCGCGCCCGCTCCGGCGTAATCAGCTCACGAATCCGGTCAGCCAGCAGATCAGGGTCGTCGGTCCCCAAGACCTGGCTGCTCCAGAAGTCGTCGAGCGTCAAATTGCGGTTGTTCACCACTACGCGAACCACGTCGCCGCCGCTTCCCGGCGGATAACCGGCGTTGAGCGGGTGGTGCATCTCCGTGCCGAGGGTGACCAGGAACTTGAACGACTCGATCAGCTCGGACTTCTCCTTGAAAGCGAGCCGGACGATACCGAGGTACTCGCGCACCTTGGCCGCCGAGCAGTCGCCGATGGGGCAATCCCGCGCCATGTCGAGCTCGGTGGCCACCGGGGGAATGGTGATCGAGCGCCAAGACTCGATCTCGGGCCGCTCCTCGACGAGCTGATTGGCCCAGCCGGCTACGTCTTCGACCGACGTCCCGACGCCCATCAGAAAGCGGTGGCGGCGCTCAGCTTGGGACGACAGCCGTTCATGCGCCACGCGCGCCACGGCCCGGTGCGCGGCCTCGCTCCATGACGCAGGGGCCGCGGCGGGCGCCGCCGTCATCCACAGCGCCAGGGCGAGCATCGCCCGCAATAAACCGTTTGGACCCATCTCTGTAAGATACAGGGATAGCGGGTCTTGCCGCAGCTAAACAGAGTCATGAATGTCGCCGAGATCGCCCGCCTGCTCGACGCGCCCTTCTCCGGCGACCCAGAGCGGGAGATTCGAGGCGGCGCTCCACTGGATGCCGCCGGCCCGGAGCACCTGTCGTTTTTTGACGGCAAGGGCGACGCGACGGCGCTGAAAGCCTCCCAGGCCGGGTGCATGCTGGTCCCGGACGGCTTCGAGGCCGGGCCGCACTCGGCGGTCATCCGCGTCGCCAAACCCCGCAACGCCTTCGCCCGCGCGCTGCGTCGGCTCCATCCGCCGGAAACAGTGGAGCCCGGCGTGCATCCGTCGGCCGTGGTCTCGCCGACAGCTTCCCTCGGAGAGGGTGTCTGGATCGGGCCCTGCTGCGTGGTGGAAGAGGACGCGCGCATCGGCGCCGGCAGCGTGCTGAAGGCCGGGGTATGGGTCGGGCGCGGGGCGAGCCTGGGGGGCGGGTGCCGCGTCGCGGCGAACGTCAGCGTTTACCCGGGGGTAGTCGTTGGAGATCGCGCCGTCTTACACGCCGGTTGCACGCTGGGCTCGGACGGCTTTGGCTTCGTTTTCGAGAACGGCCGGCATGAAAAATTTCCGCAGGTCGGAGGCTTGCGGCTTGGCGATGACGTGGAGATCGGCGCCAACGCCGCCATCGACCGCGGCGCACTCGGCGACACCCTCATCGGCAACGGCGTCAAGATCGACAATCTGGTGCACATCGGCCACAACTGCAAGCTGGGCGACCACGTGCTGATCGCGGCGCAAACGGGCATGTCCGGCGGCGTGGTGGTCGAGGACTACGTGGTGCTGGGCGGTCAGGTGGGCATCGGCGAAGGCGCCCGCATCGGGAAGGGCGCCCAGGTGGGCGGGCAGGCCGGGCCGCTGCCGAATCACACCCTCGCCGGCGGGCGAGCGTACTGGGGCACCCCGGCGCGGCCTTACCGCGAGCACATGCAGAAGCTGGCGCTGGTGGAACGTCTGCCGAAGCTGGTGGAAGAGCTCAAGCGCCTGAGCAAGCGAGTCGAGGAGCTCGAGGGCCGG
>CAYOPA010000330.1:3640-6298 GCA_964405625.1 uncultured Bryobacterales bacterium | reverse complement strand
CGACATCCGCCCCTTCAGCGCCTCTTCGGCGCGCAGCTCGTTGTCCATGGAATAGACGTGCCAGCCCTTGCCGGGCCGCGCCTCCACCACCAAGTAATCGCCGTCCACCTTGGCGCGGTAGGAGACGCAAAGCTCGGTCTCGATCATCACGTCGGCGGGTTCGGACCAACCCGCGGCCGAAGCCGTCAGCGCCGCCAGCAGCAATCCCAAAGCAAGTTTCGGCATCTGTCTCATCCTATTTCCTAAAGCCCATCCGGGCTGATTTGAGCGGCATCTCCAGCCGCTCCTCGCCGCGCAGCACATCCAGCTTCACCGTGGAGCCGGATGTGGTGCGGAGCTTCAAGTAGAGCTCGGCCGTGTGGGCGACCTTGTCGGTCCGCACGCCGTCCACGCCGTAGACGATATCGCCCACTTTAAGCTCATGCAAACCCAGCAGTCCCGCCACTCGTTCCACCAGGCGCACGCGGCTGGCGAAGGAGCTTTCGGGCAGGTCGAGGGCGGCTTTCTCCTCGGCGGTCAGCGGGTCGGACTCGAAGTAGACGCGCGGCTCGACGGTCCAGTGCCGAAAGTCCAGATTCGTCAGCCACCAACGCTGCGGAAGCAGGATGTTCGCCTCGACCGCCTCGCCGTCGCGCTCGACGGTCAGCCGCACTTTTTGGGCCATGCGGTCCACCTTGTCAAAGCGGTACTGGAAGTCGCCGAAGGTGTACACCGGATCGCCCTCCACGCGGGTGATGGTGTCTCCCGCGCGGACCCCGGCCTGCTCGGCTGGACCTTCCACGCGCTCGATCAGCAGCCCCTTGGGTACGTCGAGATGGATGCCGGCCGAACGGATGTCCGGCGAGACGTACATGTCGCTCATTTTGTCGAGCGTGCCGTCGAGCTCCATGTGCTGCGCCCTGTAGTCGGCGACCAAATGGCACTCCACGCAGGCTCCGTTGCCGATAGTGCGCTCCACCAGCAGCGGGAAGTCGGTGGCGCGGACGGGCGCCGGGCGCGGCTTCTTCGGGATCTCGCCGCGCTGGTAGCGCTCGTAAAGCTCCAGCCCCTTCTCCAACGCCAGCTCCAGGCTCTCCAGGTTCAAATACGTATCAATGCCGCGGATGTCCCGGCCGCCATAGCGCAGCAGGATCTGCTCGTCCGGGGTGAGGACGAAGAAATAGAGCGAATTGTGCCGATCCCAGTCGAACAGCCCAAAATCCACGTCGTCCAAACGGATGACGCGGGTGGCGACGTACTGGCTCAGCAGCTTTCCGCGCTTCGAATCTAACGGCGACAGCACAACCTGTGCGTCGAATTCACGGCCGGCCCTTCAAGGCGAGCAGCGGTATTCCAGGAAGATCGGCTTCCCGGTCCGCTGCGCCTCCTCCAGCGCGGCTTCGTAGCTTTCGAGCCAAGCGACGGTATCTTGCGCGACGAGCCCCGGCGCCGGCCATAGAGCCCCCAGCAGCAACAATGTCGAGGTGAACGAGGAAACGGCCAAACGCATAGCGACAACAGTAACGGCGCGCGAGGGAATGAAAGCGTTACCAAGCCGGCGATGACAGACCGCGGCGCGGCGGATCGGTTATCATCAGCAGCGGACGGAATGCCCCGCGCTCTCTTAATTCTCATACTTTTGGCGGTTGCCCCGCTTGCGGCGCAAGAGGTGCGCTTCAACCGCGACATTCGGCCGATCCTGTCGGACAACTGTTTCGCCTGCCACGGCCCGGACGAGACCAAACGCTCGTCCCCCCTGCGCTTTGACGCCCGAGAGGGCGCTTTCGCGGATTTGCTCTCCGGCGGCAAAGCGATCGTTCCGGGCAACCCGGCCGAGAGTAAGCTGCTGGACCGCGTCCGCTCGGACGATCCGGTGCAGCGGATGCCGCCCGCGTACAAGGGACATCAAAAACTCTCCGAACGAGAGATCGCCATGCTCGAGCGCTGGATTGAGCAAGGCGCCGAATGGGAGGGCCACTGGGCCTTCCAGCGCATCGAGCGCCCCAAGGTTCCGCCCAACGGCGAGGGCTGGGCGCGCAGCCCGATCGACCGCTTTGTCGCCCGCCGGCTGGACCGCGAAGATCTGCGCCCCAACCAGGAGGCCGGCCGTCGAGCTTGGGCTAGACGCGCCACGCTGGACCTGACCGGTCTGCCGCCGACTCCGGCGGAAGTGGAAGCGTTTGAAGCTGACCAGGCGCCCGACGCCTACGAGCGCTTTGTGGACCGCCTGCTGGCTTCGCCGCGCTATGGCGAGCGCATGGCCTTCCGCTGGCTGGAAGCAGCCCGCTATGCCGACACCAACGGCTACCAGAACGACCAGGAACGCGACATGTGGCGCTGGCGCGACTGGGTGATCGAGGCGTTCAACAAGAACCTGCCCTTTGACGAATTCACCGTCTGGCAACTGGCGGGGGACCTGCTGCCCAACGCCACTCACGAGCAGATCCTGGCCACCGGCTTCAACCGCAACCATCGCGGCAACGGCGAGGCGGGCATCGTGCCCGAGGAGTACCACGTGGAGTACGTGGTGGATCGCGTGGAGGCGACCTCGATGGTCTGGATGGGGCTGAGCCTGGGCTGCGCCCGCTGCCATGACCATAAGTACGACCCGCTGGCGCAGAAAGAGTTCTACCAGATCTACGCCTACTTCAATCAGGTTTCCGACCGGGGCCGCTACTT
>CAYOPA010000330.1:0-3630 GCA_964405625.1 uncultured Bryobacterales bacterium | reverse complement strand
CGCCGCCGTTCGTCCATGCGCCAACCGATAGCCAGCGCACGGAATTGCAGGCGATCGACGTGCGCACCGAAGCGGCGCGAGCGAGATTTTCCGATCTGGAACCGGAGGTCGAACGCGCCACGGCGGCCTGGAAGCCCGCCCAGGAGTGGAGGCTGACGGACAGTCTGCTGTTTTCGGCTTTTGAGGATGAGCCCGCCGAGCTCGACGGCGAGCGCTTTGAGGATTTGGGCGACCAGGGAAACTACAGCTTCTACGATCGGCTGGCCGTGGCGGTGCGGGTCCGGCCGGACGGCTTGCAAACAGCGGGTATCATTACCCGCGCCACCGCCGAGAGCGAGCGCGGGCAGTTCGGCGGCAAGGGCTGGGGGCTGTTTCTGGACAAGGGACGCCTGCGATTCATGCTCGGCGCTAATCCCGATGATGTCGTCGACGTGCGCGCCAAAGAGACGCTGCCAGTCGGCGCATGGAGCCATGTGACGGCCGTTTACGACGGTTCGCGGCTGGCCAAAGGGATCACCATTTACGTCAACGGCGAGCCGATCGCGCTCGACATTGTGGAGGACCACTCCAACAACGAGATCACGGGGCCGAAAACTCCCTTGCGCCTGGGCCACGGCCCTACCCTCGACGCCCGTTTGCGCGGCGCGGTGTCGGACGTGCGGCTGTACAAGCGCGACCTGACCGCGCAAGAGGCGGCGGTGCTGGGCGTGGAGCGTAACGTGCGCGAGATCGCCGCGCTGCCGTCTTCCCGGCGCGCCCCCGCCGAGGCGGACAAGCTGCGGCTGGCGTGGCTCGACGACGCGGCTTCGGGCGAAGCGGGCGGGCTGTGGCGTAAGCTGGCCGCCCTGCGCGACGAGCGGCAGGCCAAGCTCGACAGCTTCCCCACTGTGATGGTGATGTCCGATTCAGCCGGCCGCAAAACGCATCTGCTGCAACGCGGCGCCTACGATGCGCCAGGCGCGGAGGTCTCGCCGGGAGTCCCCGCGGTGCTGCCGCCGTTGCCGCCGGGCGAGCCGAACAACAGGCTGGGCTTGGCGCGCTGGCTGGTGAGCCGCGAAAACCCGCTCACCGCGCGGGTGACGGTCAATCGCCTGTGGCAGATGCTCTTTGGGGCCGGCATCGTCGAGACGGTCGAGGATTTCGGCTCCCAGGGCGCCTGGCCGACCCACCCGGAGCTGCTCGACTGGCTGGCGGTGGAATTGATGGAGTCCGGCTGGGACGTGAAGGCGCTGTTGAAGCAGATCATCTTGAGCGCCGCCTATCGGCAGGGCTCGCACGTCACGCCCGAAAAACTGGAGCGGGACCCCGCCAACCGGCTGCTATCGCGCGGCCCGCGCGTGCGCCTGCCCGCCGAAGCCGTGCGCGACCAGGCTCTGGCGCTGGCCGGGTTGCTGCACGAAGGGCTCGGCGGCCCGTCGGTCAAGCCCTATCAGCCGGCCGGGCTGTGGACGGAGCTGTCGAACTGGGAGGAATACGAACGCTCCACTGGGGACGACCTCTACCGCCGCAGCCTGTACACGTTCTGGAAACGCACGATCGCTCCGCCGTCGATGGTCTCCTTTGACGCCGCTCCGCGCGAGACGTGCGTGGTCAGTGAAACGCGCACCAATACGCCGCTCCAGGCGCTGGGCCTGATGAACGACGTGACCTACGTGGAGGCGGCGCGCAAGCTGGGCGCTCGGATGCTGACCGAAGGCGGTTCGGCGCCCGAGCAGCGCCTGGGCTACGGCTTCCTTCTGGCCACGGCGCGCAAACCGAATGAGGCCGAGCGGCGGGTGCTTCAGCGCAGCTTCGAGCGCTACAAGGCCCGTTACTCGGCGCGACCCGCTGACGCGGAGGTCTTCCTGGCCCAAGGCGACTCGCCCGCCGATGCCGGCCTGGACCGCGCCGAGCATGCCGCCTACATGGCCGTGGCGAGCCTGATCCTGAATTTGGATGAGACGATAACGAAGGAGTAAGTGAGCGGTGAACAGTGAGCGGTGAGCAGTCATGAGGATGGACGACACGGCGATTCGGTTGACGCGGCGGCGGTTTTTTGGCCGCTCGGCCTTTGGCGTCGGCACGGCGGCGCTGGCTTCGCTGTTGGGTGAAGAGCTGTCGGCGGCGCCTGTCTTTGATTCGACCGAGCACGGCGGCCTGCCCGGCCTGCCGCACCATGCGCCCAAGGCCAAGCGCGTGATCTATCTGTTCCAGTCCGGCGGACCGGCGCAGATGGACCTGTTTGATTACAAGCCGCAACTCAAGGAACTCCACAACCAGGACCTGCCCGACTCCATCCGCAAAGGGCAGCGCCTAACCGGCATGACGGCCTCGCAGACGCGCTTCCCCGTCGCCGCGTCGCATTTCGAGTTCAAACAGCACGGCCAATCCGGCGCCTGGTTCAGCGAGTTGCTGCCCCATATCGCCAAGATCGCCGACAAGATCGCCCTGCTGCGCTCGATGCACACCGAAGCGATCAACCACGATCCGGCCATCACCTTCCTGCAAACCGGGCATCAGCTCGCCGGGCGGCCCAGCATCGGCTCGTGGCTCGCCTACGGCCTGGGCAGCGAGAACAAGAACCTGCCGTCGTTTGTGGTGATGACCTCCTACGGCAAGACCAAGGGGCAGCCGCTCTACAGCCGTCTGTGGGGCTCGGGCTTCTTGCCCACGCGCTATGCGGCCGTCAAGTTTCGCTCCGGGCAAGACCCGGTGCTGTACCTGAACAATCCAGACGGCTTCACCGACGAGGACCGGCGCGGCTTTCTCGACGACCTCGGCGAGCTCAACCGCTTGCACTTCGACGAGATGGCCGACCCGGAGATCGAAACCCGCATCGCGCAGTACGAGATGGCCTACCGCATGCAGTCGTCGGTGCCGGAGCTGACCGATCTGTCCGACGAATCCGAGGAGACCTTTGAGCTTTACGGCGAGGACTCCCGCAAGCCGGGAACCTACGCCGCCAACTGCCTGCTGGCGCGGCGGCTGGCCGAGCGCGGCGTCCGCTTCATCCAGCTCTTCCATCGCGGCTGGGACACCCACGGCAACCTGCCCAAGCAGCTCGCCGGGCAGTGCCAAGACACCGACCAGCCTTCGGCCGCGCTGGTGCTGGACCTGGAACGCCGCGGCCTGCTGGACGACACATTGGTCGTGTGGGGCGGCGAGTTCGGCCGGACCGTTTACTGCCAGGGCAAGCTGACCGAGGAGACCTACGGCCGCGACCATCACCCGCGGTGCTTCACTATGTGGACGGCCGGCGGCGGGATCAAGCCGGGGACCGTGTACGGCGAGACCGACGATTTCTCCTACAACATCGTCAAGGACCCGCTCGATGTCCACGACCTGCACGCCACCTTGCTGCATTGCCTGGGGATTGACCATCGGCGGCTGACGTTCAAGTTCCAGGGCCGCAACTTCCGGCTCACCGACGTACACGGCGAGCTGGCGCAGCCGATCCTGGCCTGAGAGAGCGATGCGGGCTTCCGCGGTTGCGATGCTGGGCGTCGGATTAGCCCTTTCGGGTTGCGGCGGGGATCGTACGTCCCACGCGGCAATCGATTCCATCGGGCTGGATGCGGATGCCCGAGCGCGCTTTGGGGACGCCTCGGGCGATGCCGATTGGAATCCGGGCATCGGATCCGCCGAGCAGTA
>CAYOPA010000329.1:0-6298 GCA_964405625.1 uncultured Bryobacterales bacterium | reverse complement strand
GTCCGAGCCGCGCGCCATCTCGTCAATCAGGGTCTTGCCGTGCCCGCCGGTAAAGACGCCCAGGGGCCGGGGCGGCCGGGCGGCGCGGAGCTCGCTGATGCGCGTCAGCGTATGCCCGGCTTCATCCTTTACGTATTGCAGTGTCGGCACTTCCCGCATCAGCTCCAGGATGAACTCCACGCTCACGTTGCCGATCGCCTGGATAAACAGCGGCAGGTCGCTCGCCTTGCCGACCGCTTTGAAGTACGCCCGGATGGCGTCGAGCTCAAACTCGCTCTGGTCGCCCTTGCGCGGCGGCAGTGCGATGATCGCGTCGGGTCGGAGCTTGTCGGCGTGGCGGGCGTACTTCACTGCCGTCTCCGCATCCTCGGCCTGAACCCCGATCACGACCTTCGGCCGCAAACCCTTGGCCGCTCTGACGATCGTTTCCGCCCCCTCAATTCGTTCCTCGAAGCTCAAGCGCGCGTACTCCGAGGCCAACTGCGGCCACACCATCCCGTGCGTCCCGGTGCGGTCCAGAAAGCGGACTTCCGCCGCCAGCGCCTCAAAATCCACCGGCCCGGACTCCAGGTACGGCGTCTGCATGATCGGATAGATCCCGCGTAAGGCGACAGCCGAGCCGTCGCGCGCGGACAGGGCGATCGGCGCGGCCGCAAGTGCTTGCAGAAAGATTCGGCGGTCCATTGGCTTCAACTCTCCTTGCGGTGTTTCCGGACCAGCTCGTCGGTCACTTCCGTCCCGAACCCGGGCTTCTCCGGCGGCAGGTAGTAGCCACGCTCAAACGGCGCCGCCATCGCCAGCATCAGGTCGCTGACCGGCTCGCCCGTCCCAAAGCTCTCCGCCATCGACGCGTTCGTGCTCGTCAGCACCAGCGGCAGCCCGTACAGGCTGCCCCCTCGATGCGGCAGCAGCGGCACGCCATGCTCGGCGGCCATCACGCTGATTTTACGCGCCGCCGTCATGCCGCCGCACCAGGTCACGTCGGGCTGCGCCACGCCGAGCGCCTTGTGATGGAACAGCAGCCGGTAGCCGTGCTGGGTGTACTCGTGCTCGCCGTGCGCGATCAGCGTCGACTTCACCTCGCGCACCAGCTCCGCGTAGCCGAGCACGTCATCGGGCGACAGCGCCTCTTCGATGAAGTACAGCCCCACGTCCTCCAGCCGCCGCGCCATCTCCTTGACGTAGCCCACGTCGTCCCACTTGAAGAGCACGTCAATCATCAACCGCTTGTCCGGCCCAATCGCCTGCCGCGCCTCGGTCAGCACTTTCACGGTCCGGTCCATGCCGGCGGCGCCTTCCAGCACCCCGTCCCGAATGGGAACCTTGAAGTGCTGGAACCCCATGCCGAGGCCGGATTCCGGTTTCCCGCTCGTGTAGTAGGCCTCCGCCTTCGGCTTGGTCAGCCCGCCCAGCAGACGATAGACCGGCCGATCGGTCCACTTGCCCAAGATGTCCCACAGCGCGTTATCGACGCCGCTTAGCGCCGTCACAAAGATTCCGCGGCGGCCGTAGGAGAACCCCGAGGCGTACATCTGCTCCCACAACAGCTCAATGTCCAGCGGGCTCATGCCCACCAGCAGGTGGCGCAAATGCTTCTCGACGATCTGCGCCCCGGCCGAGCCGCCCGAGCCCAACCCGTGGCCCACAATGCCCTTGTTGGTCCGGATCGTCACCACCAACGCGCCGGAAAGCTGGCCGAACGGCCCGATGTAACGCCAGCGCTGCGGATCGTGCGGGCCCGTGAACCTCGGAAGGCTGCCCTGATCCGACAACGGCCGAAGGTTCACGGGCGTCGCCTCCACCTCGGTGATGGTGAGCGTCCGGTCGGACTGCGCGGAGGCCTGGGCGGCGGCGCCCAAACCGGAGAGCGTTTGAATAAATCGGCGGCGTGAGGAGGCCATGGCGGGCACTAGTCTAGCAATCCGTACCGCCGGCCGCGCTAGGATGAGGTTTGCAATCGTTCTTCGCCGGCCGTTGGCCGCTGGGCCTCTGGACGGCGGTTATTCTGTTCTCGCAGACGACTTGGGCCGGCGATCTCGCCGGGCAGTTCTCCGCTTGGCTGTTCGGCCCCGGCCCGGCGGAGATCGGTTCCCCGCCGTTTCTGCTCCAGAAGGGCTTTCACTGCTTTCTGTTCGCCGTGCTGGGCTGGCTGTTGGCGCGCTCCGGCAAACCGTTGCCGGCCAGGCAGGCCCTGGCCGTGGCAATCGGGTTTGGCGGCTTCGCCGAGCTGTTGCAGTGGCTGGCGCCGGGCCGTCATCCACAGTGGAGCGACGCGTTCATTAACGTGGTTTCCGCAACCGCGGCCTGGACCCTCGCCGCCCGCGCTCGCGACCCACAACGATCGTAGCCCGGCCACAGCCGCGAAAGTCCCCCAATCTCCGCCGCCCGTGGACGATGAGTGCGTTTCATGCCTCTCGCCTGCCTAAGGCCCCGCCTGGTCGGGGCTGCGCTGATCTCTGTACTGCTCCTCCACCCGCCGACCGCCGACGCGGTAGACGAATTCGAGGCCCATGATGTCCGCAATCAGACCCCCACGGCCCGCCCAGCGCCCGTCGGTCGCGCCGGCGAAGCCCTCACTCCACCCGACGGCCGCGAAGCCGCCGCAATTTTACGGGACTTTCTGCAAACCACCGCGCTGACCCCGGAAGGCGAACAACCCCCCGAGCTCGCCCCGTACTCCGAATCCGCCGACGGCGAGCTTCGCCACGTCTACGCGGAGATGCTGTTCCTCGGAGCGCCTGTCTACGGGGGCGAGATCTCCGCTCACTTCGACCGGAGCGGACAGCTCCTCCGGCTGCAACGCGGCTACGCGCCCAACGCCCCCCGCAGCCTGGCGCCGACCCTGTCGCCCCGCCAAGCCGCTGAGGCGGCCATCCGAGCCATAGCGCCCGAGCGCGCCGCCGCCCTGGAGCCGCTGGAACAAGACTTCGGACCACGCCGCCGCAGCCTCTTCCGAAGCCCCGAGCTCCCGGCGTCAATCCCCGTCAGCCTCGTCTGGTTCCCGCTCGTCGACGAAGCCCGGGCCGCTTGGAGGCTGTACCTGGAGATTGACGCCTCCCGCGCCTATGAAGTCGTTGTCGACGCCGACGATGGCGCCATCTTGTTCAGCTTCAACCTGGCGCGAGCGAGCGAGCCGACCGGCTCGGTCTTCGTCGCGCCGGCGACGCCGCATCCCAGCGCCGGAACGCCGTCCGTCCAGTCGCTCGCCGGCCGGCCCGCCGAGGGGCTCGAAGCGTGCCCGGCCTCCATCTACCCCGTCAGCGGTTTTGCTTGTTGGACTCCCGGCGACGTCACCAGGGGCAATAACGCCGACGTCTGCTACGACATCAACGGCGACGACGTCTGCGACGGCCGCGCCGAAGCCCATTCCGGCTCGTTTGTCTTTCCCTTCACCGACTCGTTCAACCTGCACAACAACGCCGCCGCCGACCGCAACTTCGCTCTGGTCAACGCGTTCTATTGGACCAACGCCCTGCACGACTGGCTCTACCCACTGGGCTTTACCGAGGCCGCCGGGAACTTCCAAACGGACAACTTCGGCCGCGGCGGACAGGCCAACGATCCCGTCCGCGTCGATATCCACGACGGCTTCACCAACAATCAAGCCACCTTCCTGACCCCGCCTGACGGCATCGCTCCCCGTATGAACCTGGGCCTCTTCGTCGGCCTGCGGCGCGATTCCGCCCTTGACGGCGACGTCATCACGCACGAGTACGCCCACGGGGTCAGCTCGCGTCTGGTCGGCGGCCCGCTCAACGCCACGTCGCTCTTCCTGCTCCACAGCGCAGCGCTCTCGGAAGCCTGGTCCGACGCCTTCGCCTTCGCCTTGACCGGCGATCCGGTTTTTGGCGAGTATGTGTCGGACAATTCCGCCAACGGCCTGCGGACCGTTCGCTACGACCAAAGCACGCTGACCTTCGGCGACTACGGTCTCCGCCGCGCCACCCTGCTGCCCTTCCAGAACCGCCTCGCCGGACTGCCGCAAGGCCACATCGACGGCGAAATCTGGGCTTCCACCCTGTGGGACGTGCGCGAAGCTGTCGGCCACGGTCAGTTCCCCGGGTTGCTGGTGCAATCGCTCAAGATGACCCCGTCGCGGCCTTCCTTTCTCGACGCCCGCGACGCCCTGCTCCAGGCCGCCGAGGCCCTCGGCCTGGGTGGTCCGAACGCGTGCGCGGTCTGGACCGCCTTCGCCGCCCGCGGCATGGGCGCCTCCGCGGCGCTGAATGCCATTGACACCGGGCAGTTGCCCGATTCAGCCATCAGCGTCTACGAGAGCTTCGACCGGCCGACAGCCTGCGGCGGAACGCCCCCCTCCGAAGGCGCCGCGCTGCATTTCGAGGGCGCTGAAGCCGAATCACAGTGGGCAGCCACGGGCCTGTGGCATCGATCCTCCCGCCGCTCGGCGTCCGGCGCGATGTCCTGGCGCTTCGGCCGTCCCGACGCCGCCGACTACAATACCGGCCAACGTGAATTCGGGGAATTGCTGTCCCCAGCCATCGCCCTGCCCTCCTCCGGGGGGGCCGTCCTCGAATGGGACCAGTTCCTGCGCAACGAGGGCTTTTGGCGGCGTTACTTCCTCGGCGGGACCTTCGGCCCTTACCTCAACCTGGACTCAGCCCGTATCTGGATCTCGGCCGACGACGGGCCCTGGAGGGTCATCACCCATCTCGCCCACCCCACCCCGGGCGACGGCTTCGTGCGCCACCGCATCAACCTGTCGCGCTACGCCGGGCAAACCATCCGGCTGCGGGTCGATTTCGACACGTTCACCGCCACTGCCAATGCCCACGAAGGTCTGTATCTCGACAATATCCGCATCTTGGCGATCGAATCACCGGCCGAGTCCGCCACGCTTTCGGTCTCTCCCGCACGCATCGACATGCAGGCCCTGGCCGGACAGGCGATCCAGCCAGTCTCCGTCGAGATCCGCAACACCGGCGACGGCCTGCTGAGTTGGAGCGCCATGCTCCTCAACAGCCCCTCGTGGCTGGCTAGGACGCCGTCTTCTGGTCAAGGCGACGGCGCCGTCGAGCTCCACCCCTCGCCGGTCCCGGCGGGCTTTTTCGACGCCGTGCTGCGAATCGACGCCGGAGCGGCCGGCAGCGTCGACATACCCGTTACGCTCACCGTCTCTGAACCCGCGGCCCAGATCGCCGAGTGGCGGCTGGACGAGCCCGGCGCCGGCGCCGGGGTTTCGATCACGGGGCAGATGCCCGGCGTCACCACGGGCCCCGGCAGCTTGGCCGTACCCGGCGTACAGGGCCTGGCTCGGCGCTTCAACGGCTGGTCCGACGGGGTCGTTACGGCGTTTCCGCTCGCTTTGCCCGAGCGCTTCACCGTGAACGCCTGGGTGCGCCTGTCGCGCTCGCCGCAAAAGCTCGCGCTCGTCGTCTCCGCCTTTGGAGGCGCCAACGACAAGGGCTGGTACTTGGGCGTCACGGACGACCGCCGCGCTGTCTGGATGGCGGCTACGCCGCCATCGTCGTCGCCCTGGCTGCTCTCGCGGTCATCGCTGGAGCCCGGCCGTTGGAGCCTGCTGACAGCCACCTACGACCGCTCCTCGAACGAGGCCCAACTTTACATCGACGGCAGCCTGGAGGGCGCCCGCTACTTCCCCGGACTGACCGAGGAATCCGCCCTGCCGTTGACGCTGGGCAAAGCCTCGTGGACTGAAAACTACCACTTCCCCGGCGCCATCGACGAGGTCTCCATCGAGTCCGGCATCCGCCTGCCCGCCGAGGCGGCCGCCGCTTTCGACTCTTTCTCGCCCCCCGAGCCGCCAATCAATTTGGCCGTGCGCGGCGACTGGCGTTTTGAGAGCGCCAACCGCTCGACCGACTCCAGCGGCAACCAACGCCACGCCGCCGCGCTGGCGGGAACCTCCATCGAAGGCGTCGCCGGCCAGGCGCTCCGCCTCAACGGCTCCACCGACGCCGTGCTGATTCCCGCCCACGAGCAACTCAGCCCGGACGACTTCACCGTCGCCTTCTGGGTGCGCTTGCAAGGCCTTCCCGGCGCCTCGGGGGCGGCCCTTGTCAGCAACCTCGCCGCCGGCGCCGGCTGGGAAATTTCCATCGACACACAAGGCCGTTTGCAGGCCATGCTCGCCGCCGGCCTCGGCGGCGCTCTAACCGTCACGGCGCCGCAAGCCTTGCCCCTTGAAACCTGGAAGCGGGCGGCCCTAGCCTACCGTTCGTGGTCACGAATGGCGCTGCTGTACATCGACGGCGAGCTCGTGGCGCAACGATGGTTCCCCGCCGGCATGACCCCTCGCGCCGACAGCCATCTGGCCGTC
>CAYOPA010000328.1:5695-6301 GCA_964405625.1 uncultured Bryobacterales bacterium | reverse complement strand
AGGATCGCATCATCCAGCAGCACTTCGGCGACGCCCCGCAAGCGCTTTTCCGTCAGCCCTTTGAGCTTGGCGGGGCTGTCGATCTTTGCGAGCGATTGAAAAATCTCGTCAAGGCTCAGCCGCTCTCGGACCAATTGCAAATACTCGATGACTCTGTTGGAAGCCTCGCCGCCGTTGAGGAATGCGTCCGCCTTCCCGATCAGCGCCTGGAAGTCGGCGAACGTCTCGCTGCGGTCGAGCAGCAGATCGACCAGATCGTCGCCCCAGATCAGCTCGACCGTCTCCCAGGCTTTGGCGGCGGCGGGGACGTCTTCTTCCAGCCGCGCGCGAAGCTTTGCGGGTGTCGAGACGTCCTGAAGGAAAGTCACCGCCTCCCGCAGATCGTCGAGCTTGCCCAGCCGCGACTCGATGAGCTGGCGGACCTTCGCGTCCAGGCCCTCGTAGCGCCGCCGCGTTCCGGCGACCATCTCGAGAACCTGAGCGAGGTTGGCGTTCGAGAGCCGCATATTGATCCACTTGAGCGCCGTCCGCTCCAGAATGTCCTGGGCCAGCAGGTCGACCTGGGCGTGGATTTCGTCGAGCGAGGTGAATTTGCGGGCTTTGTCG
>CAYOPA010000328.1:0-5685 GCA_964405625.1 uncultured Bryobacterales bacterium | reverse complement strand
TTGTCGAGGATGGAGACCTTGTCGGCGCCGGCCAGCTTGGCTAGAAAATCGTCAGCGGACTCCGGCAGACCGGTCAAACCCAGATCGGCTTCCAGGCCCAGGTCGGCGGCGAATTGGAACTGCGAGTGGCGCGCCTTGCGGACGGTGTAGCGCACCCAGCCCGCGCGTGAGCCCCGCCGCGCCAGGACCTCAAATTCGCCGGCGAGCCGATATTTCGCGCCCACCGAGGCGGCCAGCTTGAGCGAATACTCGAAGTCGGCCTTCAGGTCCTGGATCTCAATCGATCGCGAGCCAGCCATGGCGTAGCCCCAGCTCATTTGCGCGCTCAGGCCCAGGTAGCCGCTGTAGCGCAGCCGCAGGGCCTCGCCGACTTCCGGGATATCGGCCTTTTCGGCGATCTGTTGCGGCAGCCGAACGTGGGCGAAGAGGTCGCCGAGAATGGCGGGAACTTTCTGGCTCTGCTTGTAACGCCGAATCAGCTCGTACCGCGCATCCCCGCCGGCCTGTACGCCGAAGTTGATCTTGACCGGCCCCTGGTACTGTCCGCTCAGACCGGCGTCGCCCTTGGCATGAAACCTAAGCTCCACGTAGAGCTCGTCGGCGGCGAGCTCGGGCAGCTCATAGGATTGGAGCGTGGGTCCCGCCTCATCCGGCCAGACGAGCTCAATCTGATGCCCGGCGGAGAAGCCGGCGGAGACGTTGAGCGCCAGCACGCCCTGTTTGCCGATCTGAAAGGGCTTGTCGGCCTTGAATTCGACGCCGACATCGGCCACTCGGTCGACGCCGCGATGAAATTCCAGGTTGTTGGCCAGAAGCTGGTTCCAGAGATCCGCGTCCGTTTCCAGCTTCAGGGTTCCGTCGCCGCCGAGGAAGGAGCGGTTGAAAGTGTCTTGGGCAATTTTGATGGGGAGAGTCAGCATGGGTCCGCCTTGAATACCGGCTGAGCGATACTAACATCGGCCGGGTCCGAAAACAATTGCAAAATATGGGCGCAACCCGCCGGCTGAAGCCGGGCGGCTTGATCAGTTCACATGATGAGCCGCCCAGGTTTACCTGGCGGGTTCGTGCACCCAGCGTTTGGATTTCGCCTCAAACCTCGGCAACGTTCCCGGATCGACCATCTCGACCGCAAAGCGCAGCCCGAAGGCCCGGTGCAGGGCCTCCTCCACGCGCCGCCCGGCTTCGGGATCAGCCGACTCCACCTGCAAGGCCACGCCCTTGAGCCCGGCGCCGTCGCCGCGAATCTCCACCCGGAACTCGTCCACGGAGCCGTCGGCGCGGATCACCTCTTCCACCGCGCTAGGGTAGAGATTCACGCCTCGGATGGTCGCCATGTCGTCCGTACGCCCCAGGATGCCGCCCTCAAAGGCGAGCTCCGCGCTGCCGCAGGTGCAGACCGTCTCGGCGGCGCGGCGCACGATATCGCGTGTTCGGTAGCGGATGGCCGGCGAGGCGCCGCGGGTAAGCGTGGTCAGCGCCAGCTCGCCGGTCCCGCCCGGCCCGACCGGTTGCAGCGTTTCGGGGTTGAGGACCTCAGCCAGATACGACTCCTCCATCACATGCAGCCGTCTGGGGATGACCGCGCACTCGTAGGTGACCGGACCGACCTCGGTCATGCCGTGATGGTCTTTCAGCCGCGCCCCCGGCCAGAGCCGCTCAATGAGCGCCCGCGTGGCTGGTATGCCCGCGCCGGGCTCGCCCGCCGCAATGATCGTGCGGACCTTGGACCGCGACAGGTCAAAGCCCTCCTCCCGCGCCGCCTGTCCCAGCCGTATGGCGTACGTAGGCGTGGCGCAAAAGGCCGTGATCTCGTTGTCGAGCAGCATCTGCAGCCGGCCCGAGGAGCGCAGCCCGCCCGCCGGGATCGTCAGGCAGCCCATCCGGACCGACGCTTCAAACGCCATCCAAAAGCCGCAAAACGGCCCGAACGCGAACGGAAACAGCATCCGATCGTCGCGCGTGACGCCGGACGCCTCGAACACCCGCACCCAGGAGTCGATTAAAGTCGACCAGCTCTCGGCCGTGTCCAGCCAGCGCAACGGAGCGGCCGTCGTACCGCTCGTCTGGTGCATCCGGCAATAGTCGGCCAGGGGGGAGGACAGGTTGGAGCCGTATGGCGGCCGGCGCCGCTGGTCTTCGGCGAGCTCATGCTTGAAAGTGAACGGCGCCCGGAAAGTGAAATCCTCCAGGCTGCCGACCGGCTCGTTGATTCCCGCGGCCCGCAGCCGAGGACCGTGGAAGGCGTTCGACTCCAGAGTCAAGCTGAGCAACGCGCGCAAGCGCTCAAGCTGGATCCGTTCGATAGCGGCGCGGCTGGTCATCCCTAAGGGGACAGGTTATCAGCAGCGCTCAGGCTCGAACCACGTCGGCGTGCGCCAACGGCTCGCCGTAGGGGAGATTTGCGGGCACTTCGACTAGCTCCGCCACGCCCTCGAACAACCGCTGGAAGTCGCGAGAGAGATGACCGATCAGGCAGTCGGTCAGATCGCCCTGGAGCTCCGGCCGCACCTTCAGGAGCTTGCCGAAGCTGAAATTGCTGTCGTAGAAGGCGTAGACCAAGCGCCGCATGGCTTCAGTCTCGGTCCGCACCTGCTTGCTGTACTCGGCAAAGCGCTCGGCCGAGGGGTCGTTGTGCTTCAACGCTTCGTCTACCGCGTCGCCCACCAGCACGCCGCTGCGTAGCGCCAGGAAGACGCCGGAGGAAAAGACGGGGTCCAAAAAGCCAAAGGCGTCGCCCGCCAACACCAAACCGTCGGACGCGCAGTAGCGCGAGCGGTACGAGAACTCGCCGGTGATGCGCATGGGCTCGGTCTGCCGGCCGGGCGCCAGATGCTCTTGCACCCAAGAATTGGCGCCGACCTCGCGATCAAAAATCTCCTGATGATCGCGGGTATCCCGGAACAGATACTCCTTTTCGGCCACCACGCCGACGCTGACCATGTCCCCGGCCAGCGGAATGTACCAGAACCAGCCGCGGTCAGGCAGGGCCGCCACGGTGGTGGCGCCCTCGTCGAGGCCGGGATCGCGCATGGCGCCTTTGTAGTACGTCCAAATCGCGATCTTGTCGAGCTTGGGGTCGCGCACCCGCCAGCCGTTGCGCATCATCGCGAACGAGTCGCGGCCGGTGGCGTCGACCGTGATGGGGGCGTGGATGTCGCGTGTCTCGCCGGACTTGAGCTGGGCCCGGACGCCGATCACGCGCTCGTCCTGGTCGCGCAGCAGGTCGATGACCTGGGTCTCCTCCAGCGCCTCGGCCCCTTTTTCGCGGGCGTTGTCGAGCAGCATCTGGTCGAGCTCCGAGCGCCATACCTGCCAAGTGTTGGCGGCCTCGTGGTCCAGGTGCTGGTTAAAGTAAAACGGCTGTGAGAGCTGTCCCTCGCGGCTGACGAACTGCACGCTGTACTTGTTGGTAAAGTGCGAAGCCTTGAGCTTGTCGATCATGCCCAGACGTTCGAGCGAAAAGTAGCAGTAGGGAATGAGCGATTCGCCGACGTGATAACGCGGAAACTTTTCGCGCTCCAGCACGAGCACGTCGCGCCCTTTCTCAGCCAGAATGGCTGCGGCGCTGGAGCCGGCGGGGCCGCCTCCGATGACGATGGCTTCGTAGTTGGCTTTCACGGCTTTCCCTCAGTTTAGGCGGCTGCGGCGCGATGTTCAGGTAGGAAGAAGCGGTGCAACAGCTCGTCCACCCGGAGCAGCCCGTCCCGGGTTAATGTGATGCCGGACGGGTCGCTTTCCAGCAGCCCGTCGGCGGCGAGCTCGGCCAGTTGGGGCGCAAAACGCTGCCGCACGTCGGCGCCGTACTTGTTCACAAAATGCTGCTGGTCCACGCGGCCTTTCTTCATTTGCAGGATGAATTCCCGCAGCATCCGCTCCTCGGCGGTCGTCTTCAGCGCCCGGTAGAGCGGCAGCTCGCCCTTGGCGATGCGCTGCTCATAGGTCTCAATGCGCGTCTCGTTTTGGTAATGGACGCCCTGCATGTGCGAAAACGACGCCACGCCCAGCCCCAACATGTCCGCGCCGGCCCACAGCAGGTCGCGGTAGAGGAACTGCGATTTGTCGGCGTCGCGGACGGCCGTATAACCCGAAGTGACCGTGTAACCGGCGCGCTCGAGCTCGGCGAAGGCGTAGCGCTGCCACTCGCGCTTGGTCAGCCAGTCGGCCACCGGAGCGGGCGTGCCGTCGCTGCGCATCTCCTTGGAGATGACGGTGTTCGGCGGCAGCTCCATCTGGTAGACGGTGACGCTTTCCGGCGCCATGGCGATCGTCTTGCGCAGGCAATCGCGCCAGTTCTGGTCGGTTTCGCCGATCATGCCGGCGATCAGGTCGATGTTGATCTGCGGGAAGCCGACGTCGCGGGCCATCTGGTAGGCGCGGTCGATCTCGGCGGCGCCGTGCGCCCGGCCGTTGACTTCGAGGATCTCCTGGTCAAAGTTCTCCACGCCCAGGCTCAGCCTCGTCACGCCGATGTCCTTGAGGACTTCCAGCTTGTGCTGCGTGATCGTGCCGGGCTCGCACTCAAAGGCGACCTCCTCAGCCTCGGTCCAGGGCAGCAGCGCGCGCATGGAGTCGGTCAGATGCCGAAGTTGCTTGGTGGAGATATACGAGGGCGTGCCGCCGCCAAAGTAGATGAATTTTGGCAGCCGCCCGGCCACGGCGGGCTTGGCGGCCAACAGCCGGAGCTCTTCGATGGCGGAGTCGATGTAGGCGGCAATCTCGTCGGCCTTCTTGTCGGTGTAAACCTTGAAGTAGCAGAACTTGCAGCGTTTCCGACAGAAAGGGATATGCAGGTAGACGCCCAGCGGAGCCTCGTGCGTCGGCGGCCGATTGAGCGCCGCCTCGGCCTCGCAAACCTGCTCCGGCCCCCAGAAACTGTAAGGCGGATAGTTCGAGACGAAGTAGCTGCCGATGGTGGTCTGCTTGCGGTCCTTGGTCGTGGTTTCAGTCATGGCGGCTGCTGGTTTCTATTGTAGGGGGTAGGCGCGGCCCGGCCTGCGCCGGTTACCAGTTCGAGGCGCGCAGCCAGCGGTTGAACAGGGGCGCGTACAGGCGGAATCGGCCGCCTTCCTCCACAACGATCTCCCGGCGGCGCAGGGAGCGGCGTAGCGCCTCATCGTCGGGGGGCGGCTGCTCTTCGCGATCGCGAAAGGCTGCCAGATACTCCCATTCGCCGTGCAGCTTCGACTCCCCGTGCAGCAGCTCATAAAATACGGCCTCACCACGTACCACGGCGGCGTCCAGCGCCTCTTCCATCAGCGCCGGGGTCACCATGGTAAGCCGGCTGTCGTTCAGGAGGTCAACCAAAGTCTCGCCTAGGAGTTGGACGAAGTGCGGCCAGCCGGCCGTCTCCGTCTGGATGCGCTCAATCCCGCCGTCGCCCCACATTTCGGCGGCGTAGCGCGGGCGCTTGGGGTCGTCCTTGGCCCAATCGGTGGAGTAACGCAGCGGGTCCGTCAGCAACATGCGCGTTTCGTCCAGCGTGAAGCACGGAACCACGATGGTGCGGACCGAGACGAGGTAGCTGCTCCAGCGGGCTTTCAGCTCATCGAAGCGGTGGCCGCCGGCAAACACCCAGGTGAGGTGGCGGTGGGTCTGGATCGATTCCCGCACGGTGGCGAGCAGGTCTTCGGTAAAGACGCCTTCGCCGATCTTCGCGTCAATATTCTCATACTCGTCGATGGCGAG
>CAYOPA010000327.1:2514-6313 GCA_964405625.1 uncultured Bryobacterales bacterium | reverse complement strand
CAGGTTTTGATGCGGCGGGCGCGGAAGACGCGACTGACTCCGGCGGTCGCGGCGACCTGCCGCGCCTGAGCCGGAGTGGCGCGGATGAAGACGGCGTTGAGGACGTGTTGAGTGGCGCCGATCATCTCGATGTCGGCGGCGGCCAGACGCGCCTGGACCGGTTGCTGCGACGCCAGCACCGGCGCGGCCAGCTTGGCCATGTCAGCGCCCTTTGCCCCCGCCGTCAGGCGAGCAGCGACCGGCGGCTCGCTGAGAACCGCCGTGTAGACATACTTTGCATCGCGCTCGGCGGCGCTTGCATCGAACAAAAACAGAGCCGCCATCAAGGCGAGGCGGATCGAAAAAGAACGCATTTCCATACCCCCAGGTCCTGCCAAGGTCCCCGGGAGCGCTTCCGGTCGATACGACGGCGCGGGGGCGGGGCAGGTTTCCCAGTGTCCCAAATCATCGTGGCGGGTCCGACCGGCCGGTTGCGGTGATATACTAAGCGGGTTTGCCGAAAACGAGAAGCGAGGGCTAGAGAAGATGAAAGCCGAGATTCATCCGCAATACAACAACGTGAAAGTACGCTGCGCCTGCGGCGAAGAGTACGAGACCGGATCCACCCATAAGGGCGAGATCCACTTGGAAATCTGCTCCGCCTGCCACCCGTTCTTCACGGGCAAGCAGAAGCTGGTGGATACTGCGGGCCGCGTGGAGCGTTTCCGCAAAAAGTACGCTCAGCACAAGCAAAACTAAGGCGCGTTCAGCGCAAGGCGAGGCGAAGGGCGCGGCTTCGGCCGCGCCCTTCGTGTATGCTCGACAGCGATGCTCGCGATCGACACGCACGCCCATCTGTTCTCCACCGACGAGCGCAAATATCCGCCCGTCGAGGATCCCTCGCGTCCGCCGGAGGGGACCGGCACTCTGGACCATCTGCGCCGCGAGATGCAGTCCGCCGGCGTACAGGCCGTAACCGCCGTCCAAGTCAGCGGCTTCTACGGTTTTGACAACCGTCTGATCTGCGACGCCTCCAAAGCGCACCCGGACTGGATCGCGGGCGTCGTGACGCTTGACCCAAGCGATCCCGCCAGCCCGGCCCGGCTTGCCGGGTTCGTGCAGGAATTTGGCGTCAAAGGGCTGCGCGGCATCCCAGCTCGCGGCCGAACGCTCGACGATCCCGGCGTGCGGGCGCTATGGCGCTCGGCGCTGGAGCACGGCGTGGTGGTGAACCTCCAGACCGACTACCGTCTCGCCGACGAGGCGGACCGCCTGCTGACGGAGTTTTCCGAGCTGCCCGTCGTGCTCGACCACAGCCTGAAGCTCGAAGCCGGCGGCCCGGTTAAGGAGACGCTCGCCGCCCTGCGCAAGCTGGGCAAGCGGCCCAACTGCCACACCAAGCTCTCCAACATCGGCAACGGCCCCGAGGGTTGCGCCGACGGCTACCCCTGCCGCGCGTTCCAGCCGGCGATGCTGGAGGTGATCAACATCTTCGGCCCGGAGCGCTGCGCCTGGGGCTCTCACTTTCCGCTCGAAAGGTACTCGCCGCGATTGACGTACAAGCAAAGCCTGTCGATCTACCTCGAAGAGCTGCCGCTGAGCGCGGAGGCGCGCCGCTGGATTGTGGGCGAGACGGCAAACCGGCTGTGGTTTGGAGGCCGCCTGTGACCGGGCGCCGCTGCTATGATCAGGGCGGAGGCTTTTTGCGATGTCCACGGCGGCGCTGAGCCCCATTGAGCAGTTCCTGGCCCTGCCCGACGACGAGCGTGTGGTTCGCGAGCTCGATCAAGGAGAGGTCAGGGAGATGGCGCCACCGCAAAGGGTACACGGGCTTGTTGCGCCGGCATTAGTCCGGCTTCTTAGCAGCATATTTCCGCCATCCGGCAAGTCGTCTATCGGCCAGGGCCCCGGTTTCGAGCTCGGCGAGGATTGCCTGCGCATCCCCGATGTCTTCGTGATCAACCGCAAGCGGTTTGAGCAGATGCCCTGCATTCGTGGCTGGTACCAAGGCGCTCCGGATATCGCGGTGGAGGTCGTCTCCCCCAACGACTCGGCGCGCGATCTCGACCGCAAGATCCACCAGTTCCTGCGCGCCGGCGCCCAGTCGGTTTGGGCGGTCTACCCGGAGGCCCGGCACGTGGTCGTCCATCGCGGCGACGGCTCGATCCTGGACTACCGCGAGGGCGACAGCATCCAGGCGCCGGATCTGCCGGCGGACGCAAGCATCGCCGTCAACGCAGTCTTCGAGGGAGTTTGATCCCCGCCCCGCGGCGTAGGGCGCGGCCGGGATGCCGCCCAAATCCGGACGGACGCCGGGCATTGTGCGCGAAGAGTTGTTCCCATGCGTTGTGTTTTCCTAATCCTGCTCCTCGCAGCGTCGCTCCAGGCGGCCCCCGGCGACCCCGACCCCGTCCAGCGACTCCAACAGCGCATCAACAGCGGGGAGGTCGAGCTGCGGTTCGACCACGACGGTAAAGGCTGGCTGCTCTCCCTGCTGGAAGCCTTCGACATTCCCGTCTCGTCGCAAACGTTGGTTTTCTCCAAAACCAGCGCACAGTTCCGGCTGATCCGGCCGGAGTCGCCGCGGGCGATCTACTTCAACGACGATGTTTACGTCGGCTGGGTGCGCGGCGGGCCGATCCTGGAAATTTCGGCGGCGACGCCAGGCGGCGCGGGCGTCTTCTATTCGCTGGACCAAGAGCCGGCCCGCCGCCCGCGCTTCACTCCCGACAACGGGACGTGCCTGCAATGCCATGAATCGGCGCGCACGCTCGACGTTCCCGGCCATGTGACGCGCTCGGTGCATCCGGCGCCCGATGGCCAGCCCGTGCTGCGGCTCGGCTCGGTGGACGTGGCCGCGGGGACGCCGCTGGAGCAGCGGTTTGGCGGCTGGTACGTCAGCGGCGAGGGCTTTGGACCGCATCTGGGCAACCGCTGGCTGGAGAGCTTCAACGCCGACAAGCCGCTGGAGCCTTCGGCCGAAGCCGTCGAATTTGGCGAGCATTTTGACATCAGCGCCTATCTGGCGCCGACCTCGGATATCGTCGCCAATCTCCTGCTGGCCCACCAGACGGAGATGCACAACCACATCGCCCGCGCCGGCGTGGAGGCCAATCGCGCCATCGCCTACCGCGCCGACATGACGAAGCTCTTTGGCGAGCTCAGCGACGAGACCGCGGCGTCAGTCAAACGGCGCATCGAAGGGCCGGCCGAGAAGCTGGTGCGGGCGCTGCTGTTTGTCGGTGAAGCGCCCCTGCCCGCGTCCATCATGGGCGAGTCGGCCTTCCGGCGGGAGTTTGAAGAGCGCGGGCCATTCGACGCGGAGGGCCGCTCGTTGCGCCAGCTTGATCTGGAGCGCCGTCTGCTGCGGCATCCGCTGAGCTATCTGATCTATTCCGAGAGCTTCGACGCACTGCCGGACGAGACGATGATCTACGTAAAGCGTCGGCTCCGGGAGGCGCTGATCGACGGCGATCCGGCGTTCGGACATCTCTCCGCGGGCGACCGCCGGGCAATCGTTGCGATCCTGCAGCAGACCAAGCCGGGCCTGCTGGCCAAGCCCTAAGGCGCCAACCACGAGCCTCCGCGCCGCGTAAGGGCGGCCGGAAGGCCGCCCAAAACCGCACGACGCGCGATTTTCATCGGGTTCCGTGCGACCTTCCGCAGCGTCTAGGGACCGCAGAGCCGGCGCGAGCCGTGCGCCAGTGTGCCCGGCATGGGCTGAATCTAGTGGGATGAAAGGATCCCATCGGGACCGATGGAGAGATCCATCCGAGACGCGTCAGGTAGAGCCGAGCGGCGCGGGAGGAAAGATGCAGCG
>CAYOPA010000327.1:914-2504 GCA_964405625.1 uncultured Bryobacterales bacterium | reverse complement strand
CCTTACCCGGGGAGGTCTCCGCCGAGCGCGAGCGAAGCGGAGAAGTCAGCAGAGGCCGTGGTAGCGAAGGGCCAAAGAGCCAAGGAGCAGAGCGCAGAGACCGACTTCGAACCAAGCCGAACAACAAGCCGAACAATGGGTCGTCCGGAGTCTCGAAAGAGCCGAACAGGCTCCCGTCCGAGAAGGGCGGAGACGAAGAGCGCGACAGGCCAGATGCGGTGGAGCCGCGGCGGGGGCGGGGCCTTTCGGGCGGCGCCAAAGGGCACGGGCGGGGCGGCCAAGCGTTGACGAGCACGCAGTTGCGGGATCGTTGGCGGAGCTGGCTGCAGGGCTGGTGGAGTTACTTGCAACTGGCCGAGAACCGCAGGCGGCTCGAACAGCTGGAAGGTTGGACGCGACGGCATATCCGCAAGTGTTTCTGGTTGCGATGGCGCGATCCGGCGGGCAGGAAGAACGCGATGCGGAAGCTGGGAGTGAGCGAGCGGTTGCCGCGCGTGGTGGCGACGCGGCGTGGATCATGGTTCATGGCGCGGAACACGGCGACGCAGGATGGCTTGTCAAACGCCCGGCTGAAGCGGCGCGGCTTGCTGGTTCCATCACAGCTTACGACCCGGTGAGGTCGCCGGCTCAACCGCCGGATACGGAAAACCGTACGTCCGGTGATGTGGGAGGGCGGCGCGCGCCGCCCGACCCGATCAATGGACGGCCGATCTCGAAATTTCGGTATCTTGATGGATGAAGGAACGGTCTATCCGTGAGCGCCCAATCCACGCCCGAGATTCCCCTCGGCTTTCGTTTCGCCGCCGGCTACGCGGGCATTCGCAAGAAGCAGAAGCCGGACTTGGCGCTGATGGTCTCCGACCAACCCGCCTCGGCCGCCGGCGTCTTCACGCAGAACCAAGTGCGCGCGGCGCCAGTCGAGCGCTCCAGCCGGAACTTGAAAAAGAGCGGCGGCTTGGCGCGCGCCATCGTCTGCAACGCCGGTAACGCCAACTGCGCCACGCCGGACATGGACATGGTGGCCCGGCAGACCATCGACGCCGCCTCCGCCGTCGTCAAGTGCCCCAAGGAGCAGGTGCTGATCGCCTCCACCGGCGTCATCGGCGAGCCGCTGGAGGTGGGCAAGATCGTCGAGCATCTGCCGTCGCTGGAGATGGCCCTGGCGCCGGAGGGCTTTCAGGCCGCCGCCGAGGCGATCATGACCACGGACACCGTTGCCAAGGTCGCCCACGCCTCCATCGAGACCCCCGAGGGACCGATCCACATCGCCGGGATGGCCAAGGGCTCGGGCATGATCCAGCCGAACATGGCCACCATGCTCGCCTTTATCTTCACCGACGCCGACCTCAAGCCCGGCGCCCTGAAGAAGATGCTGTTGGCCGCCGTGGAGCCGACCTTCAACTCGATTTCGGTCGATTCGGACACTTCGACCAACGACACGGTCTTCCTGCTGGCCAACGGAGCCTCAGGAGTCCGTCCGAAGAAAGCGGCTCGCACGGCGTTCCAGAGGGCGTTGACCGCGGTGTGCGAGCAGCTTGCGGTCGCCATCGTGCGCGACGGCGAGGGCGCCCGCAAGCTGCTGACCATCTA
>CAYOPA010000327.1:0-904 GCA_964405625.1 uncultured Bryobacterales bacterium | reverse complement strand
CTACGTGGACGGAGCGCCGACCGACGCCGACGCCAAGCGCATCGCTCGCGAGATCGCCAACTCGCCGCTGGTGAAGACCGCCCTGGCCGGCGAGGACCCCAACTGGGGCCGCATTCTGCCTGCGGCCGGCAAGAGCGGAGTCAAGTTCAACCCGATGGAGGTGGATATCACCTTCAACGGCACGTTGGTGTGCGAAAGCGGCGTGCGCGCAAATTTCACCGAATCCGAGGTCCAGAAGAGCATGGAGGGCCCGGAGTCGACCGTGCGTTTTGTGATCCGGGGCAAGGACGAGGGCTCGGCCAAGTTTTGGACCTGCGACTTTACCGAAGCGTATATAAAGATCAACGCGGAGTACCGCACGTGATCAACGCGGAGTACCGCACGTGATTCGGGCCGCCGCCGCGGCGTTGCTGCTGCTGGCCGCGACCGCTTATCCTCAAACCCCGACGGAGCGCGCCGACCGCCTGCTGCTCGACGCCAGCCGCGCGGTGCAGGGCGGTTCGGCGCCGAGGTTTCTCGGCTACTTCGACCGCAAAAGGACGCCCGGCTTCACTGAGCTGCGCCGCGGCATTACCGCTTTGGTGGATGGCAACAACGTCGCCTCATCGGTCGAGATTCTTGAGCGAACAGAGGCTGACGGCGACATTGAGCTCGTCGTCGATTGGCTGCTGCAAATCACCGCCGACCGCGAGCCCGGGCCGGTCGAGCAGCGGCGCGAGACGATCCGAGTGCGGGTGAGAGTGGACGAGGCCGGCAAGGCTAAGCTGGTCGGGATCGAGCCGATCTCGTTCTTCGCTCCGGCGCCCTTGCTCCCGCCGGGCCGCCGGCTGGAAGCCCGCCCAAGCCCGCAGGATCTTCGGACCCAGCCTCAACCGGTCTTGGGCGGCCGGCAGGCCGCCCCTTG
>CAYOPA010000326.1:0-6321 GCA_964405625.1 uncultured Bryobacterales bacterium | reverse complement strand
AGATCGGACTGATTACCGAGGAGCTCGGCGCCGACTGGTAGGCCCGACTCCGCCTTGGGCCGCCTGAAGGCGGCTTTTGTCGAAGGGGAGAAAACTTGAGATGACACGGCTTTACTCGATTCCGGCGCTCGCATTGTGCGGGGCTTTGCTGCTGGCCACCGGCTGCACCAAGCAGATCAATCAGCTCAAAGCACGCAACGAGCTCAACAAGGGCGTCAAATCCTTCACCGCGGCTGACTATCCCGCCGCGGCGGAGCGCTTCGATGCGGCGATTGAGCTCGACCCGGGCCTCACCGCCGCCCGGAACTACCGCGCCTACGCCTACATGCAGCAGTATGGCCCGGGAGTCGAGTCGGCGGAGAACAAGCAGATGGCCGATGAAGCCATCAAGGGCTTCAAGGGCGTGCTGGAAGAGGACGCCAACAACGAGCTTGCCGTCGGCGCTCTGGCCTCCCTGTACTTCAACATGAAGAACTTCAGTGAAGCTGAGAGTTGGCACCGCCGACGGGTGGAGATCATGCGCAACAGGGCCTCCCAGCAAGAGGGCGGGCGGGTCAATCCGCTTGCGGGCGAGTCGCTCTACACGATCGGCGTCATCAAGTGGACGCAGTCCTATGAGCCTCGGATACAGGCGCGGGCCGACCTTGGCATGAAGCCCGAGGATCCGGGCCCGATCAAGGACAAGGAAAAGCGCGAGGAGCTCGCTGCGACCGTTCTCCCGCGGATCCAAGAGGGCATCACGGCTCTTGAGGAAGCGCTGCAGGTCAACCCGAATTACGCTGACGCGATGGCCTATCTCAATCTGCTGCACCGCGAGCGCGCCGACGTGGCTGAGTCCACCGAGCAGTACGAGCAGGACTTGGCGAAGGCCGACGAGTGGGTGCAAAAGACCCTCGCGACCAAGCGCAGGCTGGCCGAAGAAAGCACCGTTGACCAGTTCGTCGAAGGCAGGTAGCACGGGTGGGGCTGCTCGCCGGGATCGTTCCCGGCGGCCCCAACCTACAATAAGCCCTGGGGGCCGAACGCCCCCGGGGCTTTGCATTTTTCCAAGCTCTGAACGAGAAGGGCAACATGGCCACGCCCAACCGATTGCCGGATCAACCCGCCGAAACTGACTCGGCGCTGGCTAAGCGCTACGCCGAGCTGATGACGAAGCTACGCGCGCGTCACTCCTCCGAACCGATCTCCAAAATCGAGCGCGCCTACGAGCTCGCCTCCGAGCGCCACGCCACGCAGACGCGCGCCTCCGGAGACCCGTTCTTCGCCCACCCGCTGGAGGTGGCCCACCTGTTGGCGGACATGCAGCTTGATTGGGTCTGTGTCGCCACTGGTCTTCTACACGACACCGTCGAGGACACCGAGACAACCGTGGAGGAGCTGAAGTCGATCTTTGGTCCCGAGATCGCGCGCTGCGTTGACGGCGTCACCAAACTGGGCCGGGTCGGCTACCGCTCCAGCGAAGCCCGCCAAGCCGAGAGCTACCGCAAACTGCTGCTGGCCATGACGCAGGACATCCGCGTCGTGCTGGTCAAGCTGGCCGACCGTCTGCACAACATGCGGACCCTGACGCACCTCAAGCCCGAACGCCAGAAACAGATTGCACTGGAGACGCGAGAGATCTACGCGCCGATCGCCCTCCGCCTGGGGATGGGTAAAATCCGCAGCGAGCTCGAGGACCTGGCTTTCTCCTATCTGGAGCCCGAGGACTACCAGAGCGTCACGCGCTACATCGAGTCCCGACGCGAGGCCAGCGAGGAGTTTCTGGAGGAGACCTCCGCGGCGCTGGTGGAGAAAATGCGCGAGAACGAGATTCCCGCCCGCATCGAAGGGAGAATCAAGCGCGCCTACTCGATCTTCAAGAAACTCCAGCGGCAGCGGATCAGCCTCGACGAGGTCTATGACCTGCTGGCGATGCGGGTGATTACCGATTCCAAGCGCAACTGCTACGCCGCGCTCGGCGTTATCCACGACGCTTGGCGGCCCATCCCGGATCGGATCAAGGATTTCGTCGCCATGCCGCGTCCGAACCTGTATCAGTCGCTGCACACCTCCGTGATTACCGACGGCGGCCAACGCTTCGAGGTCCAGATTCGCTCCGAGGAGATGCACCAGATGGCCGAGGAGGGCATCTGCGCGCACTGGAAATACAAAGAGCAGCACTCGGGCCCCGACAACGAGGACCGCCGCATCGCTTGGCTGCGCCAGCTCGTGGATTGGCAACAGGAGCTCGATGACCCGACTGATTTCCTGTCCACCCTGAAGATCGACCTCTACCCCGAAGATGTCTACGTCTTCACGCCGCAAGGCCGCCTGCTGGTGCTGCAGCGCGGCGCGACGCCCGTCGATTTTGCCTACGCCGTCCATACCGAGGTCGGCCACAATTGCGTCGGCGCCAAGGTCAACGGCCGCATCGTGCCGCTGCGCTACCAACTCTCCAATGGGGAGATGGTCGAAATCACCACCCAGAAGGGCCGCGGACCCAGCGCCGACTGGTTGGGTTTCGTCCAGACCACGCGCGCCCGACACAAGATCAAGGCGTGGCTCAACGCACGCCGCCGGGAGCAAGCCGAAGCGATCGGCCAGCGAATGTTGGAGCGCGCGGCGCGAAAGCAAAAGACGTCGCTGGCGCGTCTGGACGCCGACGACCTGATGGCGGCGGCCCACGACTACGGCTACTCGCAGATGAGCGATCTTTACGCCGCGCTCGGCTACGGCCGGGTTTCGGCCGCCCAGGTCCTCAAGAAGATCGAGCGCAAGCATGAGCCGGTTGCCCCGCCGCCAGTGGAGGAGGAGGAGCCGCAGGCGCCCTCCCGGCAGGAAGAGCAGGCGCCGCTGATCGTCCGCGACGTGGACGACGTGATGATCTACCGCGCCCGTTGCTGCAACCCGATCAGCGGGGAGCCCATCGTTGGCTACGTCACTCGCGGCAAGGGCGTGGCGGTCCACTCCAGGCAGTGCCCAAACGTGCGAAACTTGATGTACGAGGCCGAGCGGCGCATCGAGGTCGCTTGGGATTCCTCCGCCGACGTCCGGTTCCGCACTCGGCTGTCGATATACGTCGACGATCGCCCCCACATCCTCAGCGAGCTGACCAACATCCTGTCCAAGGAGGACGTCAACATCGTAAAAATCGACTCGCGTGCGGCAGGCGCCCCCGCCGGGCCCACCATGATCAACCTGACCGTCGAGCTCGCCAATGTCGTCCAGCTCGAACGGATCACCGCGCGCTTTCGCCAGCTCGCCTACGTGCGGGACATCACCCGTTCGGTGCGAATCTAACCGATGGCCGGATGGTAGAATAGCGAGCCTTCGCCGGTGTTCAAGAAAATCCTCATCGCCAACCGGTGCGAGATCGCCGTGCGGGTAATCCGCACCTGCAAGGCGCTCCGCATTCCCACCGTCGCCGTCTACTCCGACGTCGACCGGACAGCGCTGCACGTCTTGCTGGCGGATGAAGCTGTGCGCATCGGACCGCCGCCAGCATCGGAAAGCTACCTAAGCATCGATCGCATCCTGGAAGCGGCCTTGGAGACCGGAGCCGACGCCATCCACCCCGGCTACGGCTTCCTGAGCGAGAATCCGGCGTTCGCGCGGGCCTGCCTGGAGGCCGGCGTCGTTTTTATCGGCCCTCCGGCCGAGGCGATGGAAGCGATGGGCTCGAAGACCGCCGCGCGGGCGCGCATGACGGCGGCTGGGGTGCCCGTCGTCCCGGGGACGACCGAGCCCCTGAGCGGCCCGGAAGAGGCGCTCGCGGTGGCCGACTCGATCGGCTACCCCGTCATGCTCAAGGCCGCGGCAGGCGGAGGCGGCAAGGGCATGCGCCTTGTGGACGGCCCTCGGGAGCTGGCTTCAGCGCTGGAGCAGGCCCAGTCGGAAGCCTCGCGATCGTTCGGCGACGGCGCCGTTTACATGGAAAAGGCGATCGTCCGCCCTCGCCATGTGGAGGTGCAGGTGCTCGCCGACCAACACGGCGCGTGCATCCATCTGGGCGAGCGCGAATGCTCGCTGCAACGCCGTCACCAAAAGGTCATCGAAGAGACGCCTTCCCCGTTGGTCGATCCCTACCCGGAAGTGCGGGAGAAGCTGACTCAGGCGGCCGTCGAGGCGGCCAAGGCGGTCGGCTACACCAACGCCGGCACGGTCGAGATGCTGATGGACAACGACCGCAACTTTTACTTTTTGGAGATGAACACCCGCCTCCAAGTGGAGCACCCGGTCACCGAGCTCGTCACTGGCGTCGACTTGGTGCGCGAGCAGATCGCCATCGCCGCCGGCGAGCCGCTGCGCTACAGGCAGCAGGACATCCAACGGCGGGGCTGGGCGATGGAATGCCGCATCTATGCCGAGGACCCCGAGCAGGGATTTCTGCCATCGCCGGGCCGTCTGACCTCCTACCGATTGGCGGAAGGGCCGGGAGTCCGGGTGGATTCGGGCGCCTACGAGGGCTGGGAAGTCCCGATGGAGTACGACCCGCTGCTTGCCAAGCTATCGGCTTGGGCCCCGACGCGCGCGGAGGCTGTGGGACGCCTGCTCGCGGCGGTCGAGGAATGCCGCATCAGCGGCGTCAAGACGACGCTCGGGCTTTTCCGGCAGATTCTGGCCGATGGGTCGTTCCAGCGAGGCGAAATCGATACCGGTTGGCTCACCCGATTCGCGCCGGAGCCCGGCGCCGCGGATCCGGCCGCCCAGGCGGCGGCCCTCGCCGCGGGCGCCCTGGCGATGAGCTCGAACGGCGCAGCCGACCCGGCGAGCTCGCCCACGGCGCAGCCCGGCCGCAGCGTCTGGCGGGAGCGCGCGCGCCGCGCCGCCCAGAGGTCGTTGCGATGAAGCTGAAGGCGCTGATCGACGGCCAGCGGCGGGAGCTCGATCTGACGCTGCGGCGAGGGCTCATGGTCGGATTCCGCCTGGACGGCGAAGAGCAGGCGGTTGACGTGGCGCTCTTGCAGCCCGGCCGCTACTCTGTCCTAGTGGGCCGGCGCAGTCTGGACGTCAGCTTGGAGCCGGAGCCTGGCGGCGGACACTCGGTACTGGTGGATGGGGCGCGCTTTGCCGTCCGCGTGATCGATCCGCGCCGCTTCGACGGCGCCGGCGCCGCCGCTCTGGCCGCTGGCCGCCAGGAGGCGCGCGCTCCGATGCCGGGCAAGATTGTCCGCGTGCTGGTGGAGGCCGGCCAGACTGTGCAAACAGGCGACGGCCTGCTCGTTGTGGAGGCCATGAAGATGCAGAATGAGATGCAGGCCGCCATCGACGGACACGTTCTGGAGATCCGCGTCGCCCCGGGGGATTCGGTGTCCGCCGGACAGGTGCTGGCGGTCTTGGAGTAGCCGCCGAAAAGGGAAACATGCCCGCCGATCCGAGCTGTATTCACTGTGACGGCACCGGCTGGAAGCGCTTTGAGCGTGACGGACTGGAGGCCGTGGAGCGCTGCGGCTGCTTCCGCGTCGCGCCGCGCCCGCCGCAGCAGGACCGGGCGCTCGGCATCCCGCCGCATTTTCGAGACGCCGGCTTCAACAACTTCAGTTGCCGCGTGCCTGGCGACCCCAACGACTATGACCGGCTGTCCAGCGCCTTGATCTCAGCCAAGCGATTTGCCGAGGACTATCCCTTCGGCAAGCGCAAGGGGCTCTTCCTGCAGGGGCGGCCGGGCTCAGGGAAGACCCATCTGGCAGTGGCGGCGATGCGCGTGCTGCTGGAAAAGGGCTTTGACGTGGTGTTCTTCGACTACCAAACGCTGCTGGACCGGCTTCGCAGCAGCTTCAATCCAGCGGCCGGGCCGGGCGACCGCGACGTGCTGCGCGTGGCGCGCGAGGCGGAGATCCTGGTGCTCGACGACCTAGGCGCCCACCGGGAAACTGATTTCGTGGTGGACGCCGTCACCGGCATCATCACCCACCGCTACAACGAGGAACTGGCGCTGATCGCCACCACCAACCTGCCAATGCCCGACATGGGCGACAACCAGATCAGCCGCGACCCGGTCAGCGGCAAGCGCAACATCCACGACACTTTGGCCGACAGGATCGGCGAGCGCGCGGTCTCGCGGATCTTCGAGATGTGCACGCGCATTAAGTTGGATGTGAGGGATTATCGCAAGCGGCCGGAGGTGGAGTTGCGGGGGCGGTAGACCCGCTTGGGATTCACACTCCAGCCGCGCCGGCGCAGCTCGTGGGTGGGAGTTCGGTGGGAGTTCGGTGGGGAGTTCGGTGGGAGTTCGGTGACAGGGAGTTCGGTGACGGGAGTTCGGTGACAAGAGTTCGGTGACAAGAGTTCGGTGACAAGAGTTCGGTAAAGAGTTCGGTGACAAGAGTTCGGTGACAAGAG
>CAYOPA010000325.1:0-6334 GCA_964405625.1 uncultured Bryobacterales bacterium | reverse complement strand
ATGGACAACGTAAACGTTCTGAAGAATCTTTACGATGCATTTGGCCGCGGAGACATCCCGGCCGTTCTTGCGGCGATGAGCCCCGACATCCACTGGCATGAGGCGGAGGGCAACCCCTACATGCCCAGCGGGGAGGCCTGGGTAGGACCGGACGCCGTTCTGAACAATCTGTTCATGAAGATCGGTGAGGAGTGGGACGGCTTCTCCGTCCATACGAAGTCATTCCACGATGCTGGCGACAGCGTCATCGTTGAAGCCCGCTACGGCGGGACGTACAAGGCGACCGGGAAGGGCATAGACTCGCAGGTCTGCCACGTCTGGGACGTTAAAGACGGCAAGGTGACCAGGTTTCAGCAGTACGTCGACACGGCTCAGTTCCAGGACGTCATGGGAGCCAGGTAGGAGTCGGATAAGCATCCCAAAAGGCACGTTGCGGCGGACGGCGCCGCGTCGCCGCTGAACCGGGGCATTATGAACCAAGAGACGTGGCAAATCATGGAGGAAGAGATGCGATGAAGAAGCTGATGCCGACAATTCTGGTTAGCACTGCTGTCATTCTTGCCGGTTGCACTTCAGCCGAGCGCACCACCGCGGTATTGCCGTCCTGGTCCTTCAATCCGGAAATGATCTTTCCGGCCGACCGTTCGCTGACGCGGCCGGAAGACGGCGTGGCGTTGACGGACGGCCGGTTGATTGTGGCTGACCAGGTCGACGGCCTCCGCCTTGTCCGGGCCAATGGATCGAGCCGGCCGTTCGGTGAGCTTGCGGATGCGGGATATTTGCACAGCCCGCCGGAGATCGTGGGTGGCGCCAATGGCGTCACGCTCGAGCCCGCGGGCGCCCATATCCTCGTCAGCGACGTATATCGGGGTGAAATCTACCGAGTCGAGATCGCCACCGAGGCAACGGAACGGGTCTATCAGCATCGCCATGGTATCAATGTGGCGCGGGGCGATCACTTCGGCGGGATCTGGTTCACACAATCGACTCAAAACAATCCCGAACACGGCGCGGAGGGATTCTATCGCGCTGCCGCCTCTGCCGTTCCCGACGGAGCGCTTTTCTACCTTCCGCCGTCCAAGGCCGGTGAGAAACGCACTGCGGTACCACTGGTTGAGGGTCTGCACTTGGCAAACGGAATCGCCCTGGACGAGACTGCCGGCTACCTGTATGTGGCCGAAACACTGGGAAGCAGGGTGTTGCAATTCCGTGTCAACGTAGCGGCCGGCGAGGTTTCAGACCGTACGGTTGCTCTCGAAGTCAAATATCCGGACAACCTCGAGCTTGACCGCCAAGGTCGGCTCTGGATCGCTTCTCCGGTGCGGAGCGAGATTACTGTGTTTGATCCTGCCACGAAAACCGCCGAGGTCGTATTTCGGATATCTACGCCGGAGAGCGAACAAGTAATCGAGAGGGTCGAGGCTCGAGTCCGGGAAGGCGCACCGTGGGTCGACCTCCTTATGAATCCGGCTCTCTGGGAACCCGGCCCAGGACTGATCACAGGCACGATACTGTCACCCGATGACGGGCCGATATATCTGACCAGTCTCGGCAACGCGCTGATCCAACTGAAGCGGTGAGCTGTGGAGAGTTGCTCGTTGCTGTTGCATAACAATCGCTTGCAGCGTCGGCGCTGCGCGCCGCCGCTGAACCGGGGCATTAGACGGAACAAACGAAAAAGGAGGAGATCCATGAGCTCGATCAAGGAGACGGCTGAGCAGTTCTTCGACGCCTGTGAGACCGGAAAGGGATGGGAGGCGTGTAAGCGGTATTGCCACCCGCAGGCGACGTTCTCCGCCCAGACGGAAGCTCTGGCTGGGGTCGACACCCTGGAGGCCTACACGGAGTGGATGAAGGGTCTGTTCACACCGGTGCCCGACGCCCGCTACGAGGTGCGTTCATTCGCCGTGGACGAGGGCCGGAGCAACGTGGCGGCATATGGCGTCTTCCGCGGGACACATACTGGCCAGGGTGGACCCGTGCCGCCGACGGGAAGGCGGTTGGAGGCGGACTACGTCTACATTATGGAGCTCGAGGGCGACCGCATTCGCCACATGACCAAAGTCTGGAACGATGTGGTCAGCCTGAAACAGCTCGGATGGATGTAGGGCCGGCCGCGGAGTCTCCCGGAGGGGAGGGCGACGGTAAGCCCATCCACATCCGCCGCGTCACGCCGAAAGCGCAAGTTGCGAGGTTGTCCGGGATCTCCGGATCTGTGTCCAGCGAGGGCAGGATTAGGCCGACACGCCGGTCGGCCAAAAACAGGAGGAAAATTCTGGGATATGCCAGAAGCGGCTGTAAACACGACGGTTGTCGTCCGGCCCGCGGCGGCGACTTCGTCTTAGGCCGACCAGGATCGGTTTTATCCAGGTCAGCCTAACTATGAGTTAGCCAGAGTCGATAGTCTAAAACACAAGGAAAAGGTGGAAAGAGTATGAACAACCCGTTTCAGATCCAACGCGAACTTCGCTACGGCGCGCCTGTCTGCGATGAAATTCTAGCCGGACGGTATTTCACCATCGGCTACTCGTGGTATTTCAGGCAGGCCAAATGGGTTCTCGAAATCGTCAACCCAAATGCAAAGTTCGAATGGGAAGTTGGCCGAAGCAATAACTTCCGGGCTGATGTCCGAATCCCGCGTAGGTTCCGTGCGGGGCTGGACGCGTATAGAGGATCAGGATACGACCGAGGGCATCTTGTCGGAAGTGCCAATCATGCCGAGCTAGAAGTTCAGAATAGCGAAACGTTTCTGTTGTCCAATATGTCTCCGCAACACGCAGACCTTAACCGCCGCCTGTGGCGTGACCTTGAGATTGCTGTACGAAAACTCAATGCGCAAAAGAACATTCTGGAAACTTACGTGCTAACAGCACCTGTGTTCTATTTTGATCGGAAGGTAGAGACGATCGGGGGCAAGACTAACAAGTATGGGATTGATGTTCCAATTCCCCACGCATTCGTGAAGAGCGTTCTGGCGGAAGATAACCGAGGCCGTCTAAAGCTCTGGACCTTTGAGATGGAGAATAAGGAGCTAAGCGGTAAGCTGGAGGACTACTTGGTAGTAACCTACGACGCAGAGCAAAAGGTCGGTGGTCGTTTTTGGGATCGCGTCGCCGGTCCTGACTTGCATGCTTATAAGCGTCAGCCGGGGAAAATGTGGAAGCTATAACGTCAGACACGGTGGCTAACAACCGGTTGCAGCAGACGGTTCGCTCCGCGGCCCGCCGCTGAACCGGAGCGTTGGGCGGACCAAGGACATCGTGAACGCCCTCGTGAAGGGACATCGTATTGTAGCACCGGGCGTTCGCTGACTTAGCGACGATGGTCGCGAAGGGCGCGACTCCTCGAACGCGAGTTGCGGAATCGGATCACCACAACCTGGGAGGGACGAGAGTATGGCTTCGACGAAGGAAATTCTAGATCACCATCTGACGTGCTTTGCTGAGGGGAACCTCAACGGCATCCTCTCTGACTATGCGAAGGGCGCCGTCCTGTTCACGCTGCAAGGACCACTCAAGGGAACCGAAGCGATGACGCCCCTGTTCCAGGCCATGTTCACAGAGTTTGGAAAACCTGGCGCCACGTTTACCATGCAGCATCAGTCCGTCGAAGGCGACTATGCCTATATTCTGTGGACTGCGGAGACCGCCGACAACGTGTACGAGCTCTGCACCGACACGTTCGTCGTGCGGGACGGCAAGATCGTAGCTCAGTCATTCGCCGGGAAGATTGTACCCAAGGGCTGAAAAACACGCTCTTGTTCCGGGAGGCCGCCCAACACGCCGAGAAGCTGGCCGGCGACGCTGGCAGCTTATCGGCAAGCGTTAGCCAGACCGGACGCTTTCAACGAATCGCTTCCGTGAATATTTTCCGGCCGCTGAGCTTGACCTCGCTGGCCTGAGCCTCGAAAGGTATCTCCGCGAGCGCTGATCCGCCGGTCATGAGTGAGAGGTATGCAGTCTAATCGTAAGCGTGCGGTGGCGACAAATACCTCCAGAAAACGTTCCGTCAGGCTATCATCAACGAGCCCATTCTGGTGAGCATAGAGATGGCGAAACTGCAAGATTGTGTTATTGACTGATAAGCTGCGCAGCATGAGGGTTCGGTGGGCGCCGGCTGCGCTTTGTTGGCTGGTCGCGTCGGCGACGGCGGCGGCCGGCCCGGACTCGGCCTGTTGGCTGGCGTCGGCTTCCAGCGGCGACGCGGCCGATCCTGTCGCGCTGGAGCAGATCGAGCAGGCCCGCGCCGGCATCGCCGCAAACCCCGGCCGACCGGAGCTTCCGGGCCGCTTGGGCATGATCCTGCACGCCTACGAGAGCTTGGACGCAGCCCGCGTCTGTTACGAAGACGCGGTCGCATTGGGTCCTGAAGAACCTCGCTGGCGGTACTACCACGGCGTCGTCCTGGCGCGGCTGGGGCGCACGGAGGAAGCCCGCACGGCGGTTGCGCGAGCGCTGGAGCTCGACGCCGCGCTGGCGCCGGCGGCGGCGCTCGAAGCGGGGTTGCTGGCGCTCTCCGGCGCCATCGAGGAAAGCGAGGCCGCCTGGCGCCGCGCCCTCGAACTGGAACCCCGCAGCGCCCAGGCGCTCCATGGCTTGGGCCAGGCGCTCGCCGCCCAAGGCAAGCCCGAACAAGCCGCCGCGGCGTTCAAGCGGGCCATCTCCATCGAGCCCAGCGCCCAGACTCACTACGCCCTGGCGCTGGCGTACCGCCGGAGCGGCCGGCCCGACGACGCCCGGCGCGAGATGGCGGCCTATCGTCGGCTCAGCGCGGACGACGCGCCCAGCTCGGAAAACGAGCTCTTGGCCGAGGTCCGCGCGTTGAACCGGGGCAGTTGGATGCGGGTCGGCATGGGCGCGGCGTTGGCGCGGTCCGGACAAGCCGAAGAGGCGATCCGCGTTTTTGAGGAAGAGCTCGAATCGAACCCTCGGCTTGCGGTCGCCCATGCCAACTTGATCCCGCTCCATGCCCAATCCCGCCGCTGGGAGCAGGCGGCCGACCACTACCACCGGGCGATCGAGATCGATCCCAACCACGCCGACGCTCACTTCAACTGGGGCGGCGTGTTGGCGGCGCAGGGCCGCCTGCCCGAGGCCGCCGAGGCTTTCGAGAAGGCGGTCGCCGCGGCTCCGCACAACGCCCAGGCAAGGATGCGGCTGGGCGAGGTGTACGACGCGCTCGACCGGCCCGCTGACGCCGCCGGGCAGTACCGTTTGGCGCTCGACAGCGACCCGCTGCTCTTGGACGCGCGCCGGCTGCTGGGCGCCAGCCTGATCGCCTCGGGCCGACTCGAAGAGGGGCTGGACGAGATGGAGAAGGCGCTCGGGAAGGGCGACGGCCGGGCGGCCGAGTACCTGGAGGGGCTGGTGCGGGCGCATGAGGCCGATGGCCGGTTGGACGTGGCGCTGGGCTATGCGCGCCGCGGGCTGCGGCGCGCGCGGGCCGATGGCAGGCAGGACCTCGCCGAGCTGTTGGAAGCCGGCGTAAGGCGGCTGGAAGCGCAACTTGAGGCCGCGCGATGAGGCTCGCGCTTGTCGTGCTGGCATTGACGCCCGCTCTGCCTTCGGCGGACCTCTTCGTCGAAGCCGCCGCCGAAACAGGGCTGGCGTTTCGCCACTTCACCGGCGCGACGGGCGAATACCACATGCCCGAGATCATGGGCTCCGGCGTCGCCTTGTTCGACTACGACAACGACGGCGACCTCGACGTTTATCTCGTGCAGGGAGCCTCCGCGCATGGCGGCGATCGGCTGTTTTGCAACATGCTCGCCGAGGAAGGCCGCCCGCGCTTTGAAGACGTCACCGAACAAGCCGGATTGGCGCCGGCGCCGGGTCATGGAATGGGCGTTGCAACCGGCGACATCGACAATGACGGCTATATCGACCTCTTCGTCAGCCGCTTCGGTCCCGATCAGCTCCTGCGCAACAACGGCGACGGGACGTTTTCGCCCCTTCCGGGGCCTTGGGACGAGGGCTTCGGAGCTTCAGCGTCGTTCCTGGACTACGACGGCGACGGCCTGCTCGATCTGTTCCTGACGCGCTACAACAGCTTCACCGTCGAAGGAAACAAGCAGTGTCGCGATCAGGCCGGGCGGCGCGACTATTGCAGCCCGCTGGAATACCCGCCGCTGCCCGACCGGCTCTACCGCAACCTCGGCGAGGGCCGTTTTGCAGACGTCACAGCAGCAGCCAGGGTCGATCAGGCTTTCGGCGCAGGCCTCGGCGTGGCGGCGGCGGACTTCAACGGCGACGGCCGCATCGACATCTACGTCGCCAACGACAAGACCGCCAACCAGCTATGGATCAACCAGGGCGACGGGACGTTCCTTGACGAA
>CAYOPA010000324.1:2258-6374 GCA_964405625.1 uncultured Bryobacterales bacterium | reverse complement strand
CGGGCTGGCGCTGGTAATCGCGGTGACGAGCGTGACGATCTTGGCGGGCAAGCTGGGCGGACGGATCGACTCCACCGCCGAGCGCATCCATTCGCTGTCGCCCACCACTAAAGATTTGCTCCGCAGCCTGGATTCCGACAAGCCGGTCTTCATCACCGCCTACCTGAGCCGGGAGGTGCCGCGCCGCTACCTCCAGACCCGCAACAACATCGCGACGATGCTGCGGCAGTTCGATTCGATCGGCGGCGACCGCGTCCACGCCCGTGTGGTGATGACGGAGAAGTACACCGAGGATGCCAGCGAAGCGCAGGAACGGTACAACATTCAGCCGCGCCCGCTGCCGGTTTTTGAGCAGACGGCCGGAGCTCCGGATGAGATCTTCCTGGGCGTCGCCTTCCGGGCGGGCGCCGAGGAGTTCGTGATCCCGTTCTTTGATCCGGGCCTGCCGGTGGAATATGAGCTGATGCGCTCCATCCGCGTGGTGGCGCAGTCGGAAAAGAAGAAGGTCGGCGTGCTCAAGACCGGCGTGGAGCTGTTCGGCGGTTTTGACTTTCAGACCCGCCGCCGCACCAACGATTGGTCGATTGTGAACGAGCTGCGCAAGCAGTATGAGGTCGTCCAGGTGGAGCCGGGCGCGGATTATCCCGCCGATCTGGACGCCCTGATGGTGGTGCTGCCCAACACTCTCGACCAGGAACACGTGGCCCGGCTCAAGGACTACATTGCAGCCGGTAAGCCGACACTGCTGATGGTCGATCCGCTGCCGGCGTTCAACATCGAGCTGTCGCCGCAGCAGGTGCCGCCCAACCCCTTTCAGCAGGGGCGCCCGCCGCGGGTTCCGGCTGACCTGACTTCCATCTTTGACGCCTTGGGGATCGAGTGGGCCAGCGAGCGGATCATTTGGGACAAGTACAACCCGCATCCGCAGTTCCGGTCCCTTCCTCCGGAGGTGGTTTTCATCTCGCCGAACAACGAGGCGGGACAGTTCAACCCCGACAATCCAGTGACGGCGGGGATGCAGGAAGTGGTGGCGCTGTATGGCGGCATGCTCAAGGCCAAGGACGGCGCGTCGACCGAGTTCACGCCGCTGCTGCGGACGGGCTCGGACTCGGGCACGCACGTGTGGTTCCGGCTGGTGCAGCAGGGCTTTATGGGGCCGCAGCTCGCGACCAACCTGCCGCATGAGCCGGACGCCGAGACCTACGTGCTGGCCGCCGAGGCCCGCGGCTCGGGCGAAGGCGGCGTGCACGCCATCGTGATCGCCGACGTGGACCTGATGGGGGAACAGTTCTTCCAGTTGCGCGCCCAGGGCGTGGAGCAGCTTGAGTTTGACAACGTGACGCTGCTGCTCAACGCCGTGGACCGGCTCGCCGGGGACGAATCGTTCATCGACCTGCGCAAGCGCCGCCGGCGGCACCGGACGCTCGAAACGGTCGAATCGTTGACCAAGGAGTTCGAGGACCGCCGCATGGAAGAGACGCGCGAGGCCGAGGAGAGCGCCCAAAAGCAGCTCGAACAGGCCCAGGCGCGGCTGGACGAAGCCGTCGAAGCGGTGCGTGCGCGCGAGGACCTGGACCCCCGCGCCAAGCAGACGATGATCCAGAACCAGCAGCAGGCCGAAAACCGTCGTTTGACGGTGGCCAGGAAGAACATCGAGGACCAACGGCAGCGGCTGATCGAGCGCAGCAAGGCGGCGATGGAGGGCTCCATCCGGCGCGTGCAGAGCTCGATCAAGCTGGCGGCGGTGGCGCTGTCGCCGGTGCCGGCGTTTGCGCTGTTCTTGTTTGTGTCAGCCCGGCGGCTGCGGCGGGAGCAATCGCATGTAGCCAAAGAACGGCTGGTGGAAAGTAAGTAGGTCAGTAGCGCCGGACATTCTTGTCCGGCGTCCGGGAGGACGGACAGGAATGTCCGTCCCTACTAAGGAGAAGAAAAGACGTTTTATCGACGGAAGCTGCCCCACTGGGATCCTGGGAATGCTTCGATCTTCGTCACGTGGCGATTGCACGGGACGTTGCCGGTTGGAAAGTTAACCTCCGGGGCCGAGTTTGTCGACTGGGACCGGCGCATGGAGCAAGAAACCGATAACCGTCTGCTGGCCGATCCGGCGGCGGCTGATTTGGTTGTGGAGACGCTGGGACAGGGAAGGGATCGAGGAAAGTTCCGGTTGGACGCCTTTGTTGTGATGCCGAACCATGCACACGCACTGTTTTTCCCGATGGCCGACTTCGTGCAAGTTGTGAAGTCCTTGAAGGGAACCAACGCCCGCCCCGTCAACCAAGCCTTGGGGCGCACCGGTAGTCACCCGTGGCAGGAGGAGTCCTTCGATCACTGGGTTCGTGATGCGGCGGAATGGCAAAAGATTGTGCGGTACATTGAGCGCAATCCGGTAAGGGCGGGCTTGGTTGCGGCCCCGGAAGATTACCGCTGGTCCAGCGCTTCCGAGTGGGGCCGGACATTCCTGTCCGGTTAAGGTCCTCGGTAGAGCCGGACATTCTTGTCCGGCGCCGAGAAAGGACGGACAGGAATGTCCGTCCCTACTGAAGAATGAAGAGTAAAAATAGAGGCATTTGGCGATGAACGAGCTGAAAACCACCTTGATCTACGTCCTGGCCGCCGTTGTCCTGGCCGGCGCCGCGGTGATCGTCGACCCCGGCGCCTCCTCGCCCGAAATCTTCAGCGACCAGGGCGAGCTCTTCTTCCCCAATTTCACCGACCCCAACGCCCCCAAAGCGATTGAGGTCATCGACTACGACGGGGAAACAGCCACGGCCACCCCCTTGAAGGTCGAGTTCAAGGACGGACAGTGGATCCTGCCGTCGCACAACAACTACCCCGCCGACGCCTCCGACCGGCTCGCCAAAACGGCCGCCGCGCTGATTGAGATCAAGAAAGACATGATCGTCAGCGACCGCATGGAAGACCATTCCACCTACGGCGTGATCGATCCGCTCGATGAGCAGGTCGCCTCGCTCGAAGGCCGCGGCAAGAGGGTGACGTTGCGCGACGGCGACGACAACGTGTTGGCGGACTTCGTCATTGGCGGCGAGGTGGAGGGCAAGCCGGGCCATCGTTACATGCGCGTGCCGGGGCAGCGCCGCGTCTATGCCGTGCAGACCCAGGCGGATCCGTCGGCCGAGTTCCGCGACTGGATCGAGACCGACCTGCTCAAGCTGGCGACCGCCGACCTGCGGCGCGTGGTCATCAACAACTATCAGATCCAGGAGCAGTTCGGCGGGGCTCGCATCGCGCCGCGCGAAACGTTTGAGCTGACCCGCAACAGCGAAAACGAGTGGCGCCTGGGCCAGCGCAAGCCCAACGACGCCGTGATGTCCGCCCTGACCGACGCGCTCGACAACCTCAAGATTGTCGACGTGATCCCCAAGCCCGAGTTCCTGACCGCCGATTTGCAGACCAAGGGCCAGATCACGCCCTCCATGGCCGCGGCGCGCGCGCTGGTGGACAAGGGCTTCTACCTCGGCGGCACGGGCCAGATTTTTGGCAACGAAGGCGAAATCATCGTCGATACGAAAAACGGCATCCGCTACACGCTCCAGTTCGGCGAGATCGCCTCCAGCGGTCCCAAACAGGACGCCGACTCTTCCGACGGCGGCCAGGGCGAGCGGCGATTCCTGCTGGTGGCGGTGAGCTTTAGCGAGCAGCGCGCCAAGAGCTTTGCCGGCGACGGCGAACCGGACCCCAAGGGCAAGGAGCTTCACCAAGAGCTGCAATCCCGCTTCGCCGGCTGGTACTACGTAATCTCCGGCGCCGACTTCAACAAGCTGCGGCCCACCCGCGCCGATCTGCTCAAGAGCTGAACGCATTGCGACGCGGATTCCAGATCTACGACACGCACACCCACATCGGGCGGGCGCGGCATTCCGGCGCGGAGTTTTCCGCCGACCAGATGCTGCGCTCGATGGACGGGTTTGGGGTCGACCGTTCGGTGCTGATCCCGTATCCGGTGGTCGAGGACTACCGCCGCGAGCACGACCTGATCGGCAAGGCGGTCGCCGATCATCCCGATCGCTTTACCGGGGCGATCTGCCTGAACCCGTTCGTGCCGGAAGCGGAGTTTCGGGGCGAGGTCGCCCGCTGCGTGGAAAAACTGGGGCTGCG
>CAYOPA010000324.1:0-2248 GCA_964405625.1 uncultured Bryobacterales bacterium | reverse complement strand
GCTCCAGCCGCAGTACCAGCCGCTCAATCCGCTGTCGGCGCGCTCGGACTTTTTCTTTGAGACGGCGGTTGAGCACAAGCTGCCGATCATCGCCCATACTGGCTCAGGGGTTCCGTTCGCGCTGCCTTCGCTGTTTATCGCCCCGGCGCAAAAATTCCCGGAGCTGACGATTGTGCTCGGCCACGCAGGCGGCCCGACCTACATGCTGGAAGCGGCGGTGGCGGCGATGACCTGCCCGAACATCTACGTGGAGCTGTCGTCGCTGATGCCGCACCACGTGATGGGATTGCTGGAGCACGTGCCGGCGACGCGGCTGATGGCGGGCTCGGACTTGCCGTCGAGCGTTTCAATCGAACTGGGTAAGATCTTTGAGCTGCCCGTTGAGGATGCTGCCAAGCGGGCGATTTTATGGGAGACGGCGGTCGGGGTGTTTGGAAGTCTGTAGGGGCGGCCCGAAGGCCGCCCAAAACCAGTTGAAGTCGTGGCGTCGTGCGGATGTGGGCGCGCTTCGGCGCGCCCCTACAGACAAACGTCCTGAGCTGTCACGACCAATTGCCGGCGGGCCTCTTCTAGAGGAATCCGCGCTTCGTGCTTGCGAGCCTCCAGGACCAGCGCGTCTTCCAAATCCTCCCAGACCTCGCCGAAGATCTCCAGGTCCAACTGCACGGCCACCCGCTTGCCGGATTCGTCGGTCACATAGCGCACGCCTTCCATGGCTCTCATTCTATCCGCTCCCGGCCCAAGCTAAACTGGGCTTTTCTCCCATGTTCGCCCCCAAGCCCCGCATCTTCTCCGGCATGCAGCCCACCGGCACGCTGCACATCGGCAACTACCTCGGCGCGCTGCGCAACTGGGCCGAGATCCAGTACGACTACGAGCCGATCTTCTGCGTCGTCGACCTGCACGCCATCACCGTCTACCAGGATCCCAAGGAGCTCAGCGAGGCCATCGACCGCACCGCCGCCCTCTACATCGCCTCCGGGATTGACCCCGAGCATTCCGCCGTTTTCGTGCAATCGCAGATCCCCGGCCATGTGGAGCTCGCCTGGATCTTCACCTGCTGCACGCCGCTGGGCTGGCTCAATCGCATGACGCAGTTCAAGGCCAAGTCGGAAAAGCAGGAGTCGGTCGGCACGGGCCTGCTCGCCTATCCGGCGCTGATGGCGGCCGACATCCTGCTCTATCAGGCCCAGATCGTGCCCGTCGGCGAAGATCAGACGCAGCACCTGGAGTTGACCCGCGACATCGCCCAGCGCTTCAACCACCTCTACGGCGACACCTTCGTCGTTCCCGAGACTCGCCTGCCGACCGTCGGCGCCCGCATCATGGGGCTCGACGATCCGACGCAGAAAATGTCGAAATCGTCGGAAAACCCCAACCACGCCGTCAGCATGTTGGACGCTCCCGGCCGCATCAAGAAGCTCTTCGGCCGCGCCGTCACCGACTCCAACCCGGCCGTTGACTTCGAGACCATGGGCGACGGCGTGAAAAACCTGCTGGCGATCTACCAAGCGTTCTCGGGCGACTCCAACAACCGGATGCGGCAGGAATTCGCCGGCATGCGCTACGGCGACCTCAAGAAGCGCGTGACCGACGCGACCGTGGCCAAGCTGGAGCCCATTCAAGCCAAATACAACGAGCTGATGAGCGACCGCGCCGAGCTCCACGCCATCCTCAAGCGCAGCGCCGAGCGCATCGCGCCGCTCGCCGAGGAAACGGTGCGGCTGGCCAAGAGCCGCACCGGGCTCTTCTTGGCTTAGTTCCGCTATCCTAAGCGCCAGGATGACCCGGCGCGAATGGCTCACCCGCACCGCCAACGGCTTCGGCGGCTTGGCTCTGGCGGCGCTGCTGCAAGAGCAGGCGCGCGCGACGGACCCGCTCGCCGTCCGCGCGCCGCACTTCCCGGCGAAGGCCAAAAGCGTCATCTTCCTTTTCATGGACGGCGGGCCGTCGCAGCTCGACACCTTTGACCCCAAACCCCGCCTGGCCAAGGAGCACTGGCAGCCGATCCAGATGGACAACCTGCCGACGACGGTGTTCAACATCTCGAACCGGGTCTTTGCGTCGCCGTTTGAGTTCCGGCAGTACGGCGAGTCCGGCGCCTGGGTCAGCGACCTGTTTCCGCACGTGGCCGAGCGCGTGGACGATCTGTGCGTCATCCGCTCGATGGTCGCCGACCACTCCGAGCACACCGCGGCGAACTACTTCATCCACACCGGCTCGGGCTTCCAGGGCCGGCCCTCGATGG
>CAYOPA010000323.1:1556-6385 GCA_964405625.1 uncultured Bryobacterales bacterium | reverse complement strand
GAAGATGCCGATGCGGAAGACAGCCAGCACAAACAGCATCACCGGGAAGAGCACGATAAAGAAGTGCGGATCGGCGATCAGCCCGCCTTCGGTGGCCGCCGCCGCCGCGCCCGACACGAACAGCACGTTGAGGATGTCCGCGCCGACGATGTTGCCGATCGCGAGCTCGCCGTGCCCGCGGCGGGCGGCCGTCACCGCCGTCACCAGCTCCGGCAACGAGGTGCCGAAGGCCACCAGCGTCGCGGCGATTATGCTTTCGGGAATCCTGAGGCGCGTTGCCGATTCATCCACGGCCGGAATCAACACCTGCGCCGCCACGACCACAATGCCGACCGCGACCAAGAGCTTCACGACCACCAGCCACGTCGGCGCATCGTCATGGCTGAGCTCGATGTTGTCGCCGGAGCTCTCCCGCCGGGCCCAACGGATGGAGACGATCATATAGATCGCCAACAGCGCCAAGAACACAAAGCCCATGGCCCGCGGCAACCGGCCGCCCTCGGTGAAGGCCGACAGCGGGCTGGCCCAGGGTATGGAGAATGCGACCAGCGCCACGCCGGAGCCGAACTGAATCCAACCCTGGCGATTGACGACGCTGCGGTCCAAGCGCAACGGCGAAATCAGCGCCGCGATACCCAAAATCAGCCCGGTATCGCAGATGACCGAGCCGACGGCGTTGCCCAGCGCCAACCCCGGCGAGCCCTGTATCGCCGCCAGCACGGAGACCGCCGCTTCCGGCATCGTGGTGCCTAGGCTGACGATCGTCGCGCCGATGATGGTCTTGGGGATGTGCGAGCGCTCGGAGAGCTCGACGGCCTCGTCAACCAGCCAATCCGCGGCGCGGCCGACGGCGTACAGGGACAAAGCAATCACCAAAGCCAAAAGGCTCCAGTGAAGCTCGCCGTAAAAATGCTCGAGCCATGCTTCCATTCAAGAGGGGGAACGAACTTGAAGTATACCGTTCGAAATGGGGCGACCGCAGCCACCGAGCCCGGCCTTCAGCCTTTCGAGCGCGAGCCGTGCGCTCCGATTCTGGCCACGCCCATCGTCACCGCAAAGCCCGCGCACAGCAATGCCAGCGAGGCGGCGACCTGTCCGCCCGTTGGTGAGAACATCTCCAGGGGGTATTCCTTCGGATCAAGCGCCGCGATCAGCTCGGCGGTCATCGCGCGGCCTTTGATGATGTCTCCCTCGCGGGGCGCCACGGACTGCTGAAACGGCCACAACCCCAGCGCCGCCCCCAGTAGAAGCCCCAACAGAAAGCCCAGAGTCGGCTTCTCAAAGCGCTGCAGCAGCTTGCGGATCAGGTTGCTGACGCCGACCACGCCCAGAACCACGCCCAGCCCGACCGGGACAAAGACGCCCAGCACGACGGCCCGTAACACGGCTAGGTCCGGGCCGCCCGACGCGGAAACGGCCTGCTTGGCCTCGTCAATCGCACTCAAAATCGGTAGATATTGCCCCAGCACAAGCAACAAATAGCCGCCGGAGACGCCGGGCAGGATCATTGCCGAAGCCCCGGCCAACCCGGAGACGAATAGCAGCAGCCAGGAACCCTCCTCGCTGGAGGCGCCAGGCTTCAAGAAAGCCATCGCCGCCATGACGGCAAAACCCGCCGCTGCACCGATCCAAACCTTGCCGTTGGCGGGCTTGATCAGTTTCCAAATCACCGGAATGCCGCCGAAGGTCAGCCCGATAAAGATGCTGTACATCGCCCAGCGATGGTCGACCACGAGCTGCTTGATGCTCCCGGCGCCCAGCAAAATGGCCGCCGCCGCCGCGCCCACGATCGCCGCCAGCAGCGCGACCGTTCGAAACCGGAAGCGCAGGGTGGTGACTTCGGCGATACCGTCAATGAACTGCGGATAGACCCCTGCGGCCAGCAGCATGGTGCCGCCGGAAATGCCGGGCACCAAGTTCGCAAGACCCATCAGCACGCCGCCGAGGAGACTGCGAACAAGCTCGGCGGAGCTCGGTTTCGATTGCGCGGAGGACATACAGGGGGTGACTTCCGATTATGCCGCAATTGGCGGGACCGCCGAATTGGCGCCGCGCGGCCGTTCCGAGCCCCGACCGTAAGGGAGCGGGTTCTCGCTCCGTCGCGGATACCTACGACAGGATCGGCTTGACCACGTCGCCCGCGATGTCAGTCAGCCGGAAATCCCTACCCTGAAATCGATACGTCAGCTTGCGGTGATCAATCCCCAGCAGATGCAGTATGGTGGCCTGGATGTCGTGCACATCCACGGGGTTTTCGACCACGTTGAAGCCGTAGTCGTCGGTGGCGCCGTGGACGTGGCCCGCCTTGACCCCGGCCCCCGCCAGCCACAGCGAGAAGGCCCGGCCGTGATGGTCGCGGCCGTAGTCGTCGAGCTCGGAATCGCCCTGCGCGTAGGGCGTGCGGCCGAATTCGCCGGCCCACACGACCAGCGTGTCCTCCAGCATCCCGCGCTGCTCCAGATCCAGCAGCAGCGCCGCCGAAGGTTGATCAGTGTCGCGCGCCAGCACCGGCAGGCGCGTGGGCAGGCCGCCGTGGTGGTCCCAGTCGCGATGATAGAGCTGGATAAAGCGGACGTCCCGCTCGGCCAGCCGCCGCGCCAGCAGGCAGTTGGCGGCGAAACTCCCCGGCCTGCGCGATTCCGGCCCGTAGAGCTCATAGACCGACTTCGGCTCGCCGGAAGCGTCCATCAGCTCCGGCACGCTGGTTTGCATGCGGTAGGCCATCTCGTACTGCTCGATGCGGGCCTCAATCTCGGGGTCGCCGACGCGCTCGTGCAGTTGGCGGTTCAGCTCGGCCACGCCGTCCAGCATCAGCCGGCGGCGCTGGCGTGTGACGCCCGGCGGGTCGTTCAGATAGAGCACCGCGTCGCCGGAGCTGCGGAACTGCACGCCTTGATGACGGCTGGGCAGAAAACCCGCGCCCCACAGCCGCGCCAGCAGCCCCTGCCCAGCCGCGCCCTCGCTGGGCAGCGAGTTGAGCACCACGAACGCGGGCAAATTGGCGTTCAGGCTGCCGAGCCCGTAGTCCACCCAGGCGCCCATGCTGGGGCGGCCCGGCAACTGGCTGCCGGTCTGGAAAAACGTGATCGCCGGGTCGTGGTTGATCGCCTCGGTATGGACCGACCGGATCAGGCAGAGCTTATCGGCGACCTTGGCCGTGTGGGGCAGCAACTCGCTGAAGGCCGTCCCGCTCTGGCCATGGCGAGCAAACGCGTACTTCGACGGCATCGCCGGCAGCTTGTCCTGGTGCGCCACCATGCCGGTGATGCGTTGCCCGCCAAAAATCGACGGCGGGATCTCCTGCCCGTAGCGCTCCCGCAAGATGGGCTTTTCGTCAAAAAGATCCAGGTGGGACGGCCCGCCCGACTGGAACAAGAAGATCACCCGCTTGGCTTTGGGGGCGAAATTGGGGAATGTCGGGGCGCCTTGGGCTTCGCTTGCGCCCAGCGCGTGCAGCGCCGCCGCGCCGAGGCCGTAGCCGGCGGAGGCCAGCAGCCGCCGCCGCGAAAGGGGCCGATGGAGCCGGTTGCTCATCCCTTGGTGATGACCTCGTCCAGGTTCAGGATCATGCTCGCTAGGACCGTATAGGCCGCCAGCGTCTCGGCGTGAATCTCCGGCGCGGCCGGCGAGGCGCCGACCGACAGCAGCCCGCGCGCCTGATTCTCGTCGCCCTCGAAGGAGACCAGCAGCTTCATCAACGACTCTCGCAGGACCCGCATTTCAGCTTCGGCCGGCGCGCGGCCGGCGGCCAGCCGGAAAGCCAGCTCAATGCGCTCCTCCGGAGTCGAACCGGCTTCGCGGATGACGCGCTCGGCCAGCTTGCGCGCGGCTTCGACGAAGATGGGGTCGTTCATCAGCGCCAGGGCTTGCAACGGCGTGTTGGTGGTGGAACGTCGGATGGTGCAAAACTCGCGGTCCGGCGCGTCGAAAACCGTCATCGTCGGATGCGGCAGAGTGCGCTTCCAGAAGGTATACAGGCTGCGGCGGTAGACATCCTCGCCCTTGCTCTCGGTCCAGACGGTCCCCGGATAGGCGGCGCCGACGACCACGCCGTTGTAGAGCCCGTCGGGCTGATAGGGCCGCACGCTGGGTCCGCCGATCCGGCCGTTGAGCAGCCCTGCAACCGCCAGCGCCTGGTCGCGGATCACCTCCGCCGGCAGCCGCAGCCGCGGCCCGCGCGCCAGCCGGCGATTTTCCGGGTCACGCTCCAGCAGCGCCCGGTTGACGCTGGAGTCCTGGCGATAGGTTGCTGACAGCACAATCGAGCGCAGCAGCCGCTTTACGTCCCAGCCCGATTCGACAAAATCGACCGCCAGCCAGTCCAGCAGCTCCGGGTGGCTCGGCGCCTCGCCCCGCAGGCCGAAGTCGCCGCTGGTCTTGACCAACCCGGTCCCGAAAATCTGCTGCCAGAAGCGGTTGACCACCACGCGCGCAGTCGTCGGGTTTTCAGGCTGCGTCAGCCAGCGGGCCAGCCCCAGACGGTTCTCCGGTAGGCCGTCGGGCCAGGGGCCGAGCAGGTTCTCGGGGACGCCCGCCTCGACCGGTTCGCCGGGGTTGTCGTACATTCCGCGCAACAACAGGCGGGTTGGTCGAGGCTCGGCTAGCTCGGCCATCACCATCGTCGTGGGCAGGTTGCGCTGTAGCGCGAACAGCTCCGCCCGCAGGCGATCGAGCTCCGGCGAGGGCCGCGGCGTCGGGCCCGCGACCGCCTCCTGCTCGGCGCGAATCTCGTCGAGCGTTAGCGCCCGGTCGAACAGCGCGACCTCGGCCAGCTTGCCGCGAAACAACACGCCCTCCGGGCTGTTGTTGAGGCCGAGCCGGTATGGCGG
>CAYOPA010000323.1:0-1546 GCA_964405625.1 uncultured Bryobacterales bacterium | reverse complement strand
TTTGGCATCGCCTGCAAGTCGTCGTGCAGGATCTCGGTCCCCAGCTCGCGCCCGTCCGCGAAGAGCCGCACCCAGGCGGCCTTGGCGCGCATGGCCTCGGCGGCGTCCGGTCCCTGCTCATAGACCGCGACGATGTGGCTCCAGCGGCCCGGTTCCAGCGCGGCTCCTCGGCTGCGGACGGTGATCGAGTACGACGGGAACCGCCGGCTCAGTCGCAGCTCGACCTCGTCGCCCGCCATCCGCAGCTCCACGCCGGAGCCGTGGACCGCGGAGGCCAGTTCGGGCGTGTAGTCGATGGCCGCAAACAGCGGGGCGCCGTCGTCAAGCTGTTTGGGCCGGGCCCAGAGGCTCAGCGAAAAATCGCCGGAGGGCTCGAAGGCGGCCTCCTCCTTGCCCAGCTCGCGCGGAGCGCAGGGTTTGTCCAAGGGGCCTTTGCCGCGAGCGCGTTTGCCGCAGTCGATCCGTACGGCGGCCTTGGGGCGCGGCCTCGCGGCGGCGGACGCTGCCGGCGGCTCGCCATCCAGCCGGGCGATTTTTGCCTCCAGGTCCGCCATCCGGCCGCGCTGCTCCAGGCTCGGCGCCACCACAAACGGCACGGCGTTGCCCACGCGTCCGGCTTCGCCCAGTTCCGGCGCGTTGTTGAAGAACGCGAAAAAGCGGTAGTAGTCGCGCTGCGAGATCGGGTCGAACTTGTGGTCGTGGCAGCGGGCGCACTCGATCGACAGCCCCATCCAGGCCATCCCCAGCGTACGCACGCGGTCCGCCACGTACTCCACGCGGTACTCTTCGTCGATGATGCCGCCTTCGGAGTTGATGACGTGGTTGCGGTTGAAGCCCGTGGCGACGCGCTGCTCCAGCGTCGGCTGTTCGAGCAGGTCCCCGGCGAGTTGCTCCGTGATAAAACGGTCGTAGGGCAGGTTGCGGTTGAAGGCCGCGATCACCCAGTCGCGCCACGGCCACATCGAGCGTTCGGAGTCGTTGTTAAAGCCGTGCGTATCGGCGTAGCGGGCCACGTCGAGCCAGTCCAGAGCCATGCGCTCGCCGTAGTGCGGCGAGGCGAGCGCGTGGTCGACGGCTTCGCGGTAGGCCGTTTCGCCCCGCTCGGCAACGTCCTGCTCAAACGCCTCCAGATCGTCCGGCGTAGGCGGCAGGCCCAGCAGATCCAACGACATCCGCCGCAACCATACCGCCGGCGGAGCTTCCGGCGACGGCTGCAAACCTTCCTTTTCGAGCCGCGCCAGCACGAAGGCGTCGAGATCCTGCTTAGGCCAGCCCGCGCCGGAGACCGCGGGCGTTTCCGGCCGCCGGGGCGGCGTGAAGGCCCAGTGCGTCTCGTAGGCGGCGTCCTGCTCGACCCAGCGGCGCAGCACGCCGATCTCCGCCTGGGTCAGCGCCTCGTGTCCCATGTAGGACGGGGGCATGCGGCGAACGGGGTCGGCGCTCTCGATGCGCTCGATCAGCGGGCTGGCATCGGGCTCGCCGGGGCGGATCGCCGCCAGCGCCGCCTCGCGCACGTCCAGCCGCAGCCCCGCCTGGCGTTGCGCGG
>CAYOPA010000322.1:0-6441 GCA_964405625.1 uncultured Bryobacterales bacterium | reverse complement strand
GACCCGCTTGGACTTGCGGCGCCGGAGGTGGCTCATCTTCCGTTTCCCGTGGCTCCGGAGCCTCCTCGTCCGGCGCCTGCTCTTCCGGAACCGGCTGCGCCGGCGCGGCCGGGCGCATCGCCGGGGGCGGCTGGTTGGCGCCAATCGCCGCCTGCCGTCCCTGCGTCGTCTCCCGCGCGGGAGCGCCGCCGCCTGTCAGCCAACTCACGGCGGCCTGGAAACCGCCCTTGGGGTCCTGAAAGACCCACGGATTTATCGCCGCCAACCCCACGCCCAACAGCAGCAGCGCCGCCGCCAGCCCGGCCGCCAGGCGCGAGCCCCAGCGCTTTTTCGGGTCCTCGCTCTGGAACGTCCGTCGCGACGCACGCCTCAGCGGCGGCAGCTTGGATGTCTCTTCGCGCAGCGGCTCCAACCTGGGTCTCGGAGTAGGATCGGGGCCTGGGATGGCCGAAATCTCTCGCGTTTCCTCCACGAAATCAGCGGCTGGGGCGAGCCCCGCGCTCATGCCCGCGAAGGCGTCCGCGAAGGCCTTGCAATCCACAAAGCGGTCGGCGCGATCTTTCGACAGCGCCCGCATCACCACCGCCGCCATCTCTTCCGGAACGCCCGGCTTGAGATCGGCGATCGGGGCAGGCTCCTTGGAGACGATCTTGAAGATCACCGCCGTCAGGTTCTCGCCCGGAAACGGCTTCTGTCCCGTCAGCATCTCGTAGGCGATCACGCCCAGCGAGAACTGGTCCGAGCGGCCGTCGAGCTCTTCGCCCTTCACCTGCTCGGGCGACATGTAGCTCGGGGTGCCCAGCACTGAACCAGTCTGCGTCAGGTTCGACGAGCCGATCCGGGCGATGCCGAAATCCATGATTTTGACCGTGCCGTCGTCGGCCAGCATCAGGTTGCCGGGTTTCACGTCGCGGTGGATGATGCCCTTCTCGTGGGCGTAATCCAGCGCCGCGGCGGCTTGTTTCAGCACCTCGGCGACGCGCAGGTAGTCGGTGATCGGCCCCTTCTTGACGTCCTGCTCCAGGGTGCGGCCCTCGACAAGCTCCATCGCGATGAAGGCGACATCGTCGATCTCGTCGACGTCATAGACGGTCACGATGTTGGGATGGGAGAGCTTGCCGGCCGACTGCGCCTCGCGCACCAGCCGCTCGCGCAGGCCCTGAACCTCCGAGGAGTCGGCCTTGTCGGAGAGCTTGATGGTTTTGATCGCGACTTCGCGGTCGATCTTGGGATCGCGCGCACGGTAGACGACGCCCATGGCCCCGCGGCCGAGCTCGCGGATGATCTCGTAACGACCGATTGTCTCCATCACGGAGGCCCTGAGAATGGCACTGCTTACTTTATCACGGGGGAATGGCCGGACTTCGCGCCCGTGCAGCCGCTCTTTCAGCTAAGCAGCCGAGCGACCGCCGCCATGGGCGGAAGGATCCGATCTTCTCGCCCTGGCATCCAGAGCCGCCTCATACTCGACCGTCGCCGCCGTGAGCCGCTCGTTGGATTCCAGAGGATTCAGCAGCGCCTTCACGAACGCCTCAGCGTCTTCGGCCCCGAGCTTCAAGCCTTGCTGTCTTTTCGACCGCCACAACTTCAAATGTAAGGCAGTTTGCCGCTCGAGGATCTCGTAGGCCCGACGCGGACCGCTGATACAATTACGGTTCGGGCTCGTCCCGCCCACCACTCCATGCCCATCACTCGCAGGAAGTCCGTCCCTGTCCGCATTGGCGACGTGGTCGTCGGCGGCGGCCACCCGATCGTCGTCCAGTCGATGACCAACACCGACACGGCCGACTCCGCCGCCACCGTCAATCAGACGCTCGCGCTGGCCCGCGCCGGCTCCGAGCTCGTCCGCATCACCGTCAACAACGACGCCGCCGCCCAAGCCGTGCCGCGCATCGCCGACGCCCTGCGGGCTTTCGGCGAGAACGTCCCGCTGGTGGGCGATTTTCATTACAACGGCCACCTCCTGCTCAAGAAGTATCCCGAGTGCGCCCGCGCCCTGGCCAAATACCGTATCAACCCAGGGAACGTAAACATCGGCAAGAAGCACGACGATAATTTCCGCACCATGATCGAGTGCGCCGTCGAGTACGACCGCCCGGTGCGCATCGGCGTCAACTGGGGCTCGCTGGACCAGCAACTGCTCACGCGGATGATGGACGACAACGCCGGTCTCCCCAGTCCCAAGCCGGCCGAAGAGGTGATGCGGCAGGCGATCGTCGTCTCCGCGCTCAACTCCGCCGAGGCCGCCGAACGCCACGGGCTGGCGCACGACAAGATCCTGCTCTCGGCCAAGGTCTCGAACGTGCAGGATTTGGTCGCCGTCTACCAGGACCTGGCGGCGCGTTGCGACTACCCGCTGCACCTGGGCCTGACCGAGGCCGGCATGGGCATGAAAGGGCTGGTCGCCTCCGCCGCGGCGCTGTCGATACTGTTGCAGCAGGGCATCGGGGACACCATCCGCGTCTCGCTCACCCCGCAGCCCGGCGGCGACCGTACCGAGGAGGTGCGCGCCTGCCAGCAGATCCTGCAATCGCTCGACATCCGCAGCTTTACCCCGCAGGTGACCGCCTGCCCCGGCTGCGGCCGCACCACCAGCACCTTCTTCCAGGAGATGGCCGAGCAGATCGAGACCTACCTGCGCGAGCAGATGCCGGTCTGGAAGTCGCGGCATGACGGCGTGGAAGAGCTCAAGGTCGCCGTGATGGGTTGCATTGTGAACGGCCCCGGCGAGTCCAAGCACGCCCACATCGGAATCTCACTGCCCGGCACGTTTGAGGAGCCCAAGGCGCCGGTCTACGTCGACGGCCGGTTGCTGCGCACCCTCAAGGGCGACCGCATCGTCGAGGAGTTCATCGAGATCCTCAATGACTACGTGGAGAGGAAGTTCTCGGCCGAGCTGGCGGAGGTTTAGCGGAGGGACGGGATCGCCATGCGGAAACCCATCGATCAAATCGCCCGCCGACCCAAACGCGCGCCTTGGATGCTGATTGTCTTCGTGGTCGTCATCGTGGCCGTTTTGGCAACGCTCAGCCGCCTGGTGTCGAACGTGTTCGCTCCGCTCACCGGCGGCTAGGCGGGCGTGGCGCGGCTCGGACGTGGGACAATACCGCCTTATGTCCGCACAGCGCATCGCAGTCCTGCCCGGCGACGGGATCGGTTTGGAAGTCACCCCCGCCGGCGTTTCGGTTCTTGAAGCCGCCGCCTCCCGCTACGGCCTGGACTTGGAGCTCGTCAACTTCGAGTGGGGCGCCGACTACTACTTCGAGCACGGCCGGATGATGCCCGAGGACGCCCTCGACCAACTCGCCGCCTTTGACGCCATTCTGCTCGGCGCCATCGGTCATCCGCAGGTGCAGGACAATATCACGCTCAACGGTCTGCTGCTGCCCATCCGCCGCCGGTTTGACCAGTACGTCTGCGAGCGCCCCGCCAAGCTCTACGCCGGCGTCCGCTCGCCGCTCGCCGACAAAGCGCCGGGCTCGATCGACATGGTGGTCGTCCGCGAGAACACCGAGGGCGAGTATTCGCAGATCGGCGGCTCGCTCTACAAGGATTTCCCCGATGAAGTCGCCATCCAGACCTCCGTCTTTACCCGCAAGGGTTGCGAGCGGATCATCCGCCACGCCTTTGAGCTGGCCCGCAAGCGCAACGGCAAGAAGCGCGTCGCCTCCATCACCAAGTCCAACGCCCAGGGCTACTCGATGGTGTTGTGGGACCGCTGTTTCGCCAAGGTGGCCGAGGAGTTTCCCAACATCGAAACGGAGTCGATCCTGGTCGACGCCGCCGCGATGAACTTCGTGCGGCGACCGGAGTCGTTTGACGTGGTGGTCGGGTCGAACCTCTTTGGCGACATCTTGAGCGACCTGTCGGCGATGATCACCGGCTCGATGGGGCTGGCGCCGAGCTCCAACGTCGACCCCACTCGCAACGGACCATCGATGTTCGAGCCCGTGCACGGCTCGGCCCCGGATATCGCGGGCAAAGGAATCGCCAACCCGCTGGCAATGATCCTGAGCGTCTGGATGATGCTCGACTTTCTGGGACACGCTGAGGCCGCTCGCGACGTGGAAGCGGCCGTGGCGGCCGTGCTGGCCGAAGGGACAGCCCTGCCCGCGGACCTGGGCGGCTCGGCGTCGACATCCGCGGTGACCGACGCGGTTCTGGCAAAATCCAGCGCGGGTTAACTCTCGCGTCTAATCCGGTCGATATGGGGTCGAGGGCCTATGTCGACTCAATCATCCAACACGGTTCTTGTTGTGGACGACGATGAGCCGATCCGCGATTATTTGTCTTCTGTGCTCAGCTTTGAAGGGTACAAGACGCAGTGCTTCAGTCACAGCCGGGCGGCGCTCGCCTACCTGTCGCGCCAGGAGGAGCCCGCCGACCTGATGCTGACTGACATCCGGATGCCCGGCATGGGCGGCCTGGAGCTTTTGCACAACGCCAAACAGACGCGGCCCAAGCTGCCGGTGATTGTGATTTCAGGGCTGTATGAGCTGGCGCTGGCGATTGAAGCGCTGGAGCAGGGCGCCGACGACTATCTCCGTAAGCCGGTCGGCCCCTCGGATGTGCTCACCACCGTCGGCAAGTATTTGCAGCACGACACCCTGCAACAGGAGCAGGCTATCCGGTACGCGCTGGAGCAGTACTTGGAGGAACGGCAGTCGCCGCTGGCCAGCGAGGCGATCCGCGAGATCTTTCGCAACCTCGGGTTCCGTCGGTACGAGACCTTTCAGCATTCCAAACGCGTGGCCGCTTACTGCCGGCTCTTTGGGAGCTATCGCGGCCTGCCGGAGGCTCAGCTCGGACGGCTGGAGCTCGGCGCTCTGCTGCACGATATCGGCAAGATCGGCATCCCGCGCAACGTGTTGCTCAAACCCGGACCGCTGACCGATGACGAGTGGAGGGTGATGCGTAGCCATCCCTCGATCGGACAACGGCTGATGGCTCCGTTTGAGCAGCTCCAGGCCGAAGCCGAAGTCGTCCACTGCCATCACGAGCGCTGGGACGGGCTAGGCTATCCGCAGGGTCTCAGCGCCGAGCAGATCCCGCTGTCCGCGCGGCTGTTCTCGATTGTCGACGCGCTTGACGCCATCACTTCCGACCGGCCTTATCGGCCGGCCCAGGGCGTCGATGTCGCCAAGCTGCTGATCGAAAAAGAGGCGGGCCGCCAGTTCGACCCCTCCTTGGTGGAGACATTTTTAAGAATTCCGAACGACGAGCTCGAGGCGATCCGCAAGCTGCACCCGGACCAAGTCAGCGAAACGTCGATTTCAGCGCCGAGTTAGGGTCTTGCCTCTGTCGGCCGGATGCCGGGGCCAAGTCAGGCGGCGACGCCAGAACGAGCTCGTCGCTCGCCCCGAAGGCCCGCGGGAACGAGCCCCGGACTTCAGTCCGGGGAATGAGGGTCGCCGCGGCCTCCGCTGACCCCGGGCTGAAGCCCGGGGCTTATGTCTGCCACGCGACTCCGTCGCGAAGAACGTCGCACGCTTTCTTCGACCCCTATTTCTCCGCCGCAAACTGTTCGAGATAGACCTTCTCGTAGCGCTCGACGGCGGCCCGGAAGCCGGCCGGGTCGACAAACGTCTCAGGGCTGTACGCTTGGCCGGGTTTGTACTTTTCGTGGAGGCGGTACTGGGACGCGTGCCCGGCCACCCAGATGTCGACCTGCATGGCCTTCTGGCGGCGGAAGGTCTCGGCGTAGTCCTCGGCGATGCCGGGGTAGGTCGGATTGGTCTTAAAGCGCGTACCCGGATTGATCGAGCCCATATTGGCGATGGCCACTTTGTAGTCGCGGCCGCCTTCGCTCAACCGCATCGTGTAGCTGGAACTGCCGGGCGTGTGGCCGCGGTGCTCCGCCACTTTCAGCCGAGTCGCCCCCAGCGAGATCTCTTCGCCGAAGCGCAGCACGCGGTCCACCTTGACCGGCGGAAAGCTGACCTTGCCGCCAAAGAGCGGATCGGAGAAGCCGCCGTCTTCCAGTAGCGGCGCGTCGCCGGCGGTGGCCCACATCTCGGCGCCGGTCGCCTGCTTGATTTTGGCGAGCTCGGCGGTGTGGTCCCAGTGGGCCTGCATGGTGAGCAGGATTTTCACATCGTCCATGCGAAAGCCGACCGAGCGGATGTTGTCGCGAATCTGCTCAAACGAGCCGTCAATCCCGGTGTTGATGAGAATGTGGCCGGCGTCGGAGGTAATCAGGTAGCAGCCCAGGTCGTAGGTGCCGACCGAGTAGAGATTGCCGACGACGCGGTGGCCGGGGAAGGGTTTTGTCCAATCGGCGGGCTGGGCTTCGGCGGGGATGTGAGCGAGCAGCAGGAGAGCGACGCCAAGGATGGTACGCACTGGGATCAGAGTACCGCACTGTAAAGGAGGGGGGGTGGCGCACGGCTGTGCCGTGCACGCGAGGCTGCGCCTCGCGAAGTAACTTGTCGGGCCAAAGGC
>CAYOPA010000321.1:0-6450 GCA_964405625.1 uncultured Bryobacterales bacterium | reverse complement strand
CGCAACCCGCTGCTTTCCAGCGCCTCGACCTGGTCGGCGACCAATCGCCGCGCCTGGACGGTCTCCTCAGCCACCCGCAACACCGCCTGGGCGCGGAGGCAGTTGAAATAGTTTTGCTCGACGGCGAGCAAAACGTCGAGCTCCGAAGCGCGCACTCCTTCGTCAAGGGCGTCCGCGCGCAGTTGCGCGCTTTGGGCGAGGCTGCTGGTGCGGCCGAAGTCCGAGATGAGCTGCGTGACGGCGGCGCCCATCGCGAAGCGGTTAAGAATAATCGGGTTGTTCAGCGCTCCGGCGGCGAGCCGGCTGGTGTCGAGCGCTCCGGCGCCGGTGGCGGACGCTACTACGTTCGGCCGCAACGCGGCGCGCGCCTGGGTGACGGTGTGGTCTTCGGCCAACGCTTGGAATCGAGCCGCCTGCACGTTCGGATGGTTCTGCAGCGCGATGGCTTTGGCGTCTTCCAACGTCAGACGCTCCAGCCCCTGGGCCTGGGAGCGGACGCCCAGGCACGCCGCCAGTAAAACGCAGCAGACTATGGACCGGAACAAAACTTTATGCCTCCCTCGGCGACACGGCGGGCTCCTGCCGTCTATAAAGGATCAAGTAGGCCGCCGGCACCAAGAACACCGTCGTGATAAGCGAGACGCTCAGGCCCCCGATAATGGCTCGGGCCAGAGGCGCGTACGACTCGCTGCCGGTCCCCAGATTCAGCGCCAGGGGCATCAACCCAAAAACGGTGGCGAGCGAAGTCATGATCACCGGGCGCAGCCGGATGCGGCACGCCTGCGTGATGGCTTCGCGCACCGGCAGGCCGTCCTGGCGCAGCCGCCGAATGAGCTCGACGATCAGAATGCTGTTCGAGCCCACGATGCCGGTCAGCATCACCACGCCCATCAACGACTGCACGTTCAACGTCGTATTTGTCAGATACAGCGTCACCAACACGCCGGTCAGCCCCATCGGGATGGACAGCAGAATCAGGAACGGGTCAATGAACGATTCGAACTGCGCCACCAGAATCAGATAGACCAGCAGGATTGCCAAGATCAGCCCGAAGCCGAAGCTCCTGAACGAGCTCCTCATCCCCTCGACCATGCCGCGCAGGTCCACGCGCACGCCCTCCGGCGTCTCCACATTGGCGACAATCTTGTCGATCATGCCGGCCGCGCGACCCAGGTCCTCGCCCTTGAGGCTGACGTAGACGTCGATCACGCGCCGCAGTTGATAGTGGTCAACCTGGGTGGGCGCTTCAAAGTGCCGGGTTTCGCTGATGGCTCCCAGTCGCGTCGATGCCAACTGCTGCGCCGAGTGCAACGGTATTCCGCGCAGGTCGGACATGTTCTTGACCTGTCCCTCGGGGTACTGCACCGTGAGCATGTAGTCCACGCCGGATTTGTGGTCTACCCAGTAGCTGGGCGCGATCATCTGATTCGACGTCAGCGCTGTGATGACATTTTGGATCACTTCCTTCTGGCTCAAGCCAACCTGTGCGGCGCGCACGCGATCCACGGTCAACTGCAAGGACGGGTAGTCCAGATCGGCCGGGATGTAGACGTCGCTGACCTCGGGCAATGCCTGCACGCGGTCGGCGATATTGAGAGCGACCTCGTACATCTGCTTGAGGTCGGAGCCGCTGACCTGCACATTGATCGGCGCCGGCAGACCGAGATTCAAAACCGCATCCACCAAGCCTCCGCTTTGGAAGAAGGCGCTGAGGTGCGGAGTCTCCACCGCCAGCCGTTGGCGCACGCGGTCCATATGGTCGAAGCTGCCCACGGCATGGCCTTCCTTCAAGCCCACCTGCACGGTCGCCGTGTGTTGGGCGGAGTTGCTGGTGTAGATCGAAGAAAAGCCGGGAGTCAGACCGATGTTCGAGATGATCAGGTCCAGATCGTCCTCGCCGACCTCCTCGCGAATCAACCGCTCGACCCGCTCCACCTCGCGCTCCATCACCTCCAGCCGCGTCCCGGACGGACCTTTCAAGTTGATGACAAACTGTCCGGCGTCGGTTCGCGGGAAGAAGGCGAGCCCAAGCTTTGGATATAGCAGCAGGCTGGCCGCGAAGATGGCCATCATGCCGAGGACGGTCATCACCGGCGCCTTCAGCGACAGGTCCAGCAGCCGCCCATAGGCGTCCAGCATGCGATTGAAATTGCGGTTGAACCAAGCGTTAAACCGGCCGCCCCACGACAGCTTGCCGCTCCCGCCGTGCCCGTGCGCGGTCAGGTAGCGCGCTGAGTACAACGGCACCACCGTCAAGGCGACGATGTAGGAGGCGAACAGCGACAGAGCCACCGCCAGCCCCAGCGCTGTAAACAGAAAGCGGCTGACGCCCTCCAGAAAGATCACCGGGAAGAAGACGACCGATGTGGTCAGCGTCGCGGACAGCACCGGCAACGCGACTTCCTGGCCGCCCTGCTCGGCCGCCAGTCGCTGGCTGACTCCGTTCTCAAGATGCCGGTAGATGTTTTCGAGCGAGATGACCGAGTTGTCCATCACACGTGAAAACACCAGCGCCAGACCGCTGAGCACCATCGTGTTGATCGTGCCGCCGTTCAGCCACAGGAAGATGAAGGCAGCCAGCGCCGACAGCGGAATCGACAGAAACACCGCCACCGTCGCCCGGAAACTTCCCAGGAAAACGAGAATCATCAGCGAGATAAAGATCAACCCCAGCAGACCCTCGTGGATGAGAGTGTTGATCGCCTTGCGGACAAACTCCGATTGGTCAAAGACAACCTTCGTCGTCAGCCCGGCCGGTACGTCGGTCAAGTTGGCGATGGCGTTGCGGACGCCGTCGACGACGGCGATGGTATTGGTATCGCCGCCCTGCTTTAGCACGGGCAGGTAGACCGACGGCTGACCGTCCACGCGCACCACGTTGTACTGGATCTGCTGCGCGTCCTCGGCCTTGCCCACATCGCCAACGGTAACGACATGCGTGTCGGCCACCTTGATCGGGATGCGGTTGAGCTCGTCAATCGTCTCCACCTGGCTGTTGGTGTAAATGTTGTAGTTCAACGGCCCCATGCGGACGTCGCCTGCGGGCAGGATCAGGTTCGAATCGTTGACCGCCCGGACAATATCCATCGGGCTGAGCTGATGGGCCTCCAGGCTGAGCGGATCGACGTAGACCATGACTTGGCGGTATTTGCCGCCAAAGGGCTGCGGCACTGAAGCGCCCGCAACGCCGGCGACTTGGTTGCGAACCGCGTAGCGCGCCGTATCCCGCAAGACGCCCTCGCCAAGGTTGTCGCCTTGCAGCGTAATCAGGCAGACGGGGAGGCTGGAGGCGTCAAACTTCAGCACAATCGGCGGCAGCGTGCCGGGCGGCAGGCGCCGCAGGTTCGCCATCGCCAAGTTGGAGATCGTGGTCACCGCTGTATCGGCGTTGGAGCCAGGCTGAAAGTAGATTTTGATCAGGCTTACGCCGGGCAGTGATCGCGATTCGATGTGGTCGATACTACTGGCAAGCGTGAAGAATCGCTCGAACCGGCTGGTGATGTCAGCCTCAATCTGCTCGGGCGGCATTCCGGAATAGAACGTCGCCACCACCACCACCGGGATATTGATCTCGGGGAAGAGGTCGACCGGCATCTGCGTCACGCTCACGACGCCGACCACGACGACGATCAAACACAGGACGATGATGAGGTAGGGGTTGCGGATGGCGAACGCCGACATCAGTGGCCCGCCTCCAATTCCGCCACCTCGACGAGCCGCGGTTGCACCAGCGCTGAAGCCTGTAAGCGGTTCCGATTTCCAATCACGACCAGATCGCCTTCTTCCAAGCCTTCGAGCACTTCCACCTTGGCGACGGATTCCACGCCGACAACGATCTTTCGCTCTTCGAGCTTGAGATCGTCATCGACCAGCAGGACGGTCACGTCATCGTCCCGCCGCGAGATCGCCTGAATGGGAATCGACAGCACTTCCGTGCGGCTGTCCAAGGTCAACACCACATTGGCTTGCATGCCGGCCTTCAGCTCAAGGTCAGGATTGGGTACGTCAATCTCGACCTCCATGGATCGTGTGGCTGTGCGCAGCCGCCCCGAGAAGCGCGCCACCTCGCCTTGGAACGCCGAATTGAGGGAAGGGACGCGGACATCCACTTCGGAGCCGACTCGTATGTGGGAGATCACCGCTTCCGGCACCGGCACGGCGAGTCGGAGGCGGCTCATTTGCGACAGCCGCACTAGCGGTCGGGCGGCCGTCTGCGATGTCATGCCGGCCTGAATCATCGCGCCCGGATCGGCGAAGCGCCGCGTCACCACCCCGGAGAACGGAGCGGTGATGCGCGTGAACTGCATGATGGTGTGGAGCTTGCGCTCGCGCGCCTCGGAAATTTGAACTTCCTGCTCAGCAGCCGACAGCCCGGCTTTGGCCCCGGATACCTCAGCGGCGGCCATGCGTGCGCGCGCGAAGGCCTCATCAACTTCCTGTTGGGCGACCAGGTTCGGTCTGAGCTCAATGACCTGCCGCAGACGATCGTAGGAAGATTTGGCGATTTCGTGGCCCGATTCGGCCCGATCCAGCTCGTCCTGCGCCCGCTTCACCTCCGCCAGGCTGCGGCGTTTGGTGGCCTGCGCTTGGGCCAGATCGTCGCCGAGCTCGGGCACCTCCAGCAGTGCGACCAATTGCCCGGTGCGCACGCTGTCGCCCACGTCCACATAGATCTCTTTCAAGTACCCGGAAACTTTCGCGTGAATGTCGACCTCTTGATAGGGTCGAAATTCAGCGGCCAGCTCCAGGCCGCTGACCAGATCCGAGCGGGTGACCTCCGCAACGGCCACGGTCGGCGCCACCTCGATATCGGTCGTGGGATCGGGCAGCGGAGTTTCGCCGCACCCGGCCCAAGCCAGCAGCAGGCCCAGGGCTAGACCTCGGGCTAAGGTGGAGTACACTTTCGGACACATTCAGATTCAAACCTTGGCTGCAAACCACGTCGTGGCGGGACTGACGCAGGCTCGCTCGCTGCTATTCCGAAAAGCTTGTTTCGGAGAACGGATTGGGGCGGACCCTACCCGGCCGCCTCATACTGTAGGCGCCCGTCCAGCGCTGCGTCAAGATCTTTTGGACCTAAAATGTGAGTTATCGCTATCGATGCGAGACGATTAGACGCCTGGAGCCGCCTGAGAGAGCAGGCCAAACCCGCGTGATATCTTAAGCTTAATGGCCAAGGTCCCTGTCTTGCTCCTGGTGCGGCAACCAGGCATCGGCGGGGCCGAGCGCGACATGTCGCGTGTCGCGTTGCGAATCAACCGCGAACGCTTTGAGCCCCATGTGGCCTGCCTAGTTTCGGGCGGCATGCGGGCCGAGGAGCTCGAAGCCGCGGGCGTGCCGGTCGTGGAGCTCGGGGTGCGTTCGTTTCGCGACCGGACCTTCGTACGGGGCGCGCGGAAGCTGATGCGCTACATTCGCGACCATCGCATCCAGGTCGTTCATGCCTTCGACTCGCCTACCTGCGTGTTTGCGGCGCCGTTTGCGCGGCTGGCCGGCGTCCCGGCCGTCATCACCGCACAACTCGGCCATCGCAGCTACGACCCGCTGATTGACAGGGTGCTACGTAGGCTCTCCGACCGACTCTCCCACGCCATCCACATCAACTCCCAGGCCATGGGCGCGGACCTCAAGAACCGCGGCGAGGCGGTCAACGGCAAGCTGTTTCTCTGCTACAACGGCGTCGATACCGCCGTGCTGCGGCCCAACCCCGGCGCGGACAAGCCGCCGCCCTTACGGGGAGCCCCGCTCGTGGTCGCGGCCATCTGCGCCATGCGCGTGGAGAAGGACTTGGGGAGTTTGATCCGGGCTTTCGCCCAAGCCAAGCTGCATGAATCCGGGGCCAGACTGGCGCTGGTCGGTGGCGGTCCGATGACCCCCGAGTGGCGGGCGCTGGCGGATGAGCTGGGGATCGCCGCCGCGTGTCACTTCGAGCCCTCGACGGCGGACGTGGTCCCCTGGATGCAGGCGGCGGACATCTTCGTGCAGGCCTCGCTGCACGAAAGCTTCTCCAACAGCCTGCTCGAAGCGATGGCCTGCGGCTGCGCCGTCGTGGCGACCGACGTGGGCGGCACGCGCGAGATGGTGACCGACGGCGACAACGGCCTGATCTTCGCTCCTCGCGCCGTCGAGGACTTGGCCGGGAAGCTCGCGCGGCTGGCCGGCGATCCAGAGTTGCGAAAGCGGTTGGGCGAACAGGCCGTCGCAACCGCCAACGCCGAGCTCACGGTGGAAAAATATGTGCAACGCTGTAGCGACAAGTATCTGGAGCTGCTCGCGGCTGCCCAGGGCAAGGCGAGGTAAAGGTTGCTGAGCTTTCATCAAGTGGGATTCGTCGTGGCCTCGATCGAGAAGACGGTTGAGCCGCTCCGGCTGACGCTTCAGGCTTCCTGCAACGCGAGATCATCCACGACCCCAAGCAGAGCGCGCGCGTGTCGTTTCTGGCCGTTGTCG
>CAYOPA010000320.1:0-6595 GCA_964405625.1 uncultured Bryobacterales bacterium | reverse complement strand
CCGCGGCCGTCCATGCCTCCCAAGCCGCCTCGGCCGCCCGCTCGCCCGCTCCCCGCGCGGCCTCGGCCACCGCCCGGCCTTGGGCGCCGATCCGGCGGGCCTCATCCGGTTGCTCCAGCCAACGCAGCCAAAGCGGGCCAAGCGCCTCGGCCCGTTCAACCTGCGCCAGCCCGCCCGCGGCCAGCAGCCGATCGGCAATCTCGCGAAAATTCTGCATGTGCGGGCCGACCACGACCGGCTTGCCCGCCAGCGCCGGCTCCAGCACGTTATGCCCGCCCCAGCCGTTGAGCGAGCCGCCCACGAACACGGCGTCCGCCAGGGCGTACAACGAGGCTAGCTCGCCCAGGCTGTCCACCAACACAACGGCAGGCGCCTTCGCCGTCGCCGGTAGGGACGAGCGGCGCACCACCGATAATCCGGCGGCGGCCAGCGCCTCGGCCGCTTCGTCAAAGCGCCCTGGATGCCGCGGCGTTACAAGCAGCACGGCGCGCGGGCGCTTTTCGGCCACCTGCAGGAAAGCCTTCGCGACCAGAGCCTCCTCGCCCTCCCGGGTGCTGCCCGCCAGGAGCACGCCCTCGGGGCGCAGCGCATCCAGGAACTCCAGGATCGCCGGCGGCGCCTGGGTTTCGGCGGCGTCGAAGTCATACTTCAGGTTGCCCCCGACGACGACCGCGTCCGGCGGCGCCCCGGTGTCACGAAACCGCCCGGCGTCGATCTCCGACTGCGCCAGGATCAGGTCGCAGGCTTCCAGGGCCGGTCCAAAGAACCATGCGAACCGCCGGTAACGCGGCGCCGAGCGGTCCGAGATGCGGCCGTTGACCAGCAGCACCCCCGCGCCGGAAGCCTTTGCGCGCCGAAACAGATTCGGCCAGATCTCCGTCTCCATTACCACCAGCAGCCGCGGCCGGATCGCCGACAGCGCCCGGTCGACCGCCCAGGAAAAATCGTGCGGCGCATAGAAGAAGCCGTCCGCCCAGGCGGCCAGCCGCTGCTCGGCCTGCTGTTGACCCGTGGGCGTGCCGGTGCTGACAAAGATCTTCCGGTCAGGGAACCTGCGCCGCAGCGCCGGCAGCAGTTGGGCGCAGGCCAGCGCCTCGCCCACGGAAACCGCGTGGACCCAGATGGCGCCGGGCTCAGCCTGCCGGATCTTGGCGGGCAGGTAACCGAGCTTCTCGCCCAGCCGTCCCCATGGGTGACCCTTGGCAAGCGCCCTATGGGCGAGATACGGTAGCAGGACCGGCGCCAACAGCAACAGCAGCAGGTTATACACGTGACACACAATAGCGGCCTATCCTCGATGGTAATGCGCTTGGCGTTGTTCGCCGGGCTGTCGGCCCTGGCAATTGCAGCCGTTGGCGCCGCGGAAACGCGCTGGAAGGCTCAGCGCGCTGACGCTTATCCCAGCAAGCAACAGCAGGACGGCATTACCGTCGCCATCAAGTCCTACCACAGCGACCCGCAATCCGCCGAAGCTCTTGGCAAGAAAAATCCGTATGATTTCGGATTCCTGCCCGTCCTGGTGGTGATTACCAACGAGGGCGACCACGTCATCAATATCGAAAATCTGCAAGTGCGTCTGGTGGCCGGCCGCAACGAAGGATTGGACGCCATCCCTGGCCGCGACCTGCAAACCTGGAACCCCAAGGGCAATCAGCCAAGGCCCAAGCCGCGCTATGTTCCCAACGTCCCCGGCCTGGCTCGGCCAAAGGTCAAGAAAGGACCGCTGTCCCAAGATGAGATTGTGGAGCGCGAGCTCAACGCCCCGATTGTGCCTCCCGGAACCACCGAAGCCGGCTTCTTCTACTTCGACGTCGCCAAGAAGAGCGATCCGCTCCAGGGCGCGTCCGTCTACATTTCCGGCCTGCGGAATATGAACACCGGGCAGGAGCTTTTCTACTTCGAGATTCCATTCACGCCGTAGCGGCGCTAAGATAGGCGGTCTAGACCGCCATGACGATCTCCCCGCACGCCAACCGCCGCCGCTTTCTGGGGCTCGCAGCCACCCTGGGCCTTTGGACCGCCTGCGGGTCCGATGAGAAAGGCTCTCCGTCAGCGGGCGGTCCCAGCCGGTTGGGCGCCCCGGTCAGCGCCTACGGCTCGCGTTCGCGCTTTGAGACCGCCGCCCGCTCGATGCGGCCGGTGAAAAATCCCGAGGTTTCCTCCTCGCGCACGCCGCTGGCTGATTTGCAGGGCGTCATCACTCCGTCGGCGCTTCATTTTGAGCGCCACCACGCCGGCGTTCCCGATATTGACCCAGCACAACACCGGCTGGCGGTCCATGGATTGGTCGAGCGCCCGATGTTTTTCTCGCTGGACGACCTGCGCCGCCTGCCGTCGGTATCGCGAATTTATTTCGTGGAATGTTCCGGCAACAGCGGCGGCGAATGGGGTCCGAATCGAGGTCCGACCGTGGACGCCAGCCACGGTCTGGCCAGTTGCAGCGAGTGGACCGGCGTACCGCTGCGCAGCGTGCTGGAAGAGGTCGGGTTGAAGCCGGAAGCGAAGTGGCTGTTGGCCGAAGGCGGCGACGCCTGCCGCATGTCGCGCAGCGTGCCGCTGGAGAAAGCTCTCGATGACGCGCTGCTGGCCTACGCGCAGAACGGCGAGGCGATACGTCCCGCGCAGGGCTATCCCTTGCGGCTGGTCTTGCCGGGTTGGGAGGGTAACGCCAACGTCAAGTGGCTCCAGCGCATTCTTGTAGGGGACCAGCCCTTTATGACCAAGGACGAAACCTCGAAGTACACCGAGCTGATGTCCGACGGCAAAGCTTGGCAGTTTACCTGGGCCATGGACGCCAAGTCGGTGATCACCGAGCCGTCTGGCGGCCACGCGTTGCCGGGGCCTGGATTCTATGAGATTCGCGGCTTGGCTTGGTCCGGCCGCGGGCGGATTGAGAAAGTGGAAGTTTCCTTGGACGGCGGGGCAACGTGGCAAACGGCGGAGCTCCAGGAGCCCCGGTTGCCCAAAGCCTTTACTCGGTTCCGGCTGCCGTGGGAATGGAATGGCGGGGATGCGACGCTGATCTCACGTTGCCAGGACGAGACCGGCTATGTGCAGCCCACTGTCGAAGAGCTTATCGCCGAGCGCGGCGTCAGTTCGCTCTATCACAACAATGGCAGAAAAGCCTGGGCCGTCGCCCCGGATGGAGCGGTCGGCCCAACGGCGGTATAGATCAATCGACGACGGAGAGCTGCCCTTAACCCTTCTTGGCAGCCTTCTTTTTGCGGGCGGCCCAATAGGCCTTCATTTTCTCCGACTGCGCCTTGCGCGCTTCGTCGCTCAGCGGGGGACGGCCACGGCGCTTGCCGGTTTTCTTGGCGGCCTTAGCGGCTTTGGCGGCTTTAGGTCTGCCGGCGCGCGGCGCTGAGGCCCCGCCTTGCAGGAGCTGAATAGCTTGATCAAGCCTGTCGCGTTCAGCGATGAGCATTTCGACGGCGTTGTTGGTTATGTCGGTCATATTCGCTGATGCTAACATGAAGCCCCGCGGCCAAGCTACATTTTGTCCGCATGACGTTTTATTTTTTTTGGAGCATGGATGACAACACGGGAACTGCCTCACACCTCCTTAACCGTCTCAAGGCTATGCCTGGGGACGATGACCTTCGGCTCTCAAGTTAACGAGCAGGATTCGCAAGCGATGATCTCGGCCGCGCTGGACGCCGGAATCAATTTCATCGATACGGCCAACGTTTACAACGACGGCCTGTCGGAGGAGATCGTCGGTCGCTGCCTGCGCGGACGCCGTGATCAAGTCGTGCTGGCCAGCAAGGGCTTCGGCGCGATGGGCGACCCGGCGGCTTATCAAGGTCTCTCCCGGGCGAGCCTGCTAAGGGCCCTCGACGACAGCCTGCGGCGGTTGCAGACCGACTACCTTGATCTGTACTACCTGCATCAGCCCGACCCTAGCGTTCCCATCGAGGAAACCTTGGAGACGCTCGACGGTTTTCGAAGAGTAGGCAAAATCCGTCACGCCGGCGTATCCAATTTCGCGGCTTGGCAGATTGCCGAGAGTTTTTCGTTGTGTGAGAAAAACCACTGGCCGGTCCCTTCCGTCTCGCAGCCGATGTACAACCTACTGGCTCGGGGTATCGAGCAGGAGTATGTGGCCTTCGCGCGGAAGTACGGTGTGAGCTTGGTCGTATATAACCCCCTGGCTGGGGGGATGCTTACGGGCAAGCAATCGCTTCAAAGCGGCCCGGCGGCGGGTACCCGGTTTGACGGTAATCAGCGCTACCTGGAGCGCTACTGGCACGCGGCGTATTTTCAGGCTGTCGAGTCGCTCAAGGCATTGTCGGCGTCGTCGGGCCGCCCGCTGCTGGAGATCGCCTTCCGCTGGTTGCTAGACCAGGACCACGTGGACTCCGTGATTCTCGGCGCCTCGCGCCTGGAGCATCTGAAGGCCAACATCGCCGCCGCGGCCGCTGAGCCGCTCAGCCAATCCATCCGCGACGAATGCGATCGAATTTGGGATGAGCTGCGCGGCCCGAGTCCCTATTACAACCGCTGACAGCCAACGGCTCGCTGCTCACTGTTAACATGGAGTTTCCAACCTGTAAATGCCTTCCCGCCTGCGCATCGGCGTCAACGCGCTCTACCTGATTCCGGGCGGCGTCGGCGGCACCGAGATCTATCTTCGTAACCTGCTGGAAGCTCTGGCGGCGATTGATCGGCGAAACCAGTATTTCGTCTACGTCAACCGCGAAACCGGGCCCGACCTGTGTCCCGCGGCTGCGAACTTTGTGCCGGTGGAGACAGGTGTGCGCGCCAAGTTCCGGCCCGGCCGGCTGCTTTGGGAGCAGACCGGGCTGGCCTGGGCGAGCTTTCGTCAGGACCTGGACATATTGTTTTCGCCCGGCTTCACCTCGCCGCGCTGGCTGCACGGCAAGTCGTTGACCGTCATTCATGACTTGCAGCATCGCCGCCATCCTGAGAACTTCGGCTACTTCGAGCTGCGAGCCTGGGAGTCTTCCGTCCGGCAATCGGTCAGGCGCTCCAATCTGCTGATCGCGGTCTCCAATGCCACGCGCGACGACTTGGAACGGGTCTATCAGGTTCCTCGCGAGCGCATCCGCGTTATCCCTCACGGCGTGGAGGCGGACTTCTTCGGGCTCAAGGAGAACGAGGCTTACGACAAAGCTCCGCTTTCCGAGCTCGGGCTGAGAGAGCGCGGCTACCTGCTGGCCGTATCCACCGTGCATCCTCACAAGAATTGGGAACGGCTGTTGGGCGCCTACAAGCTCCTGCGCGAGGAAGGGACCGAGCATGATCTGGCGATCTGCGGCTTGCCGGGCAAGGCTTGGCGGGATGTGCAAGCCAAGATTGCCGATCTCGGCCTGAGCGAGCATGTAAAGTTGCTAGGCTGGCAGCCGCGCCGGACGCTGCTGACGTTGTTTAAGTTCGGCGAGGCGTTGGTCTTTCCGTCCACCTTCGAGGGCTTCGGCATGCCGGTGATTGAGGCTCAGGCCTGTCGACTTCCTGTCGCCTGCTCCGACATTCCGCCGCTGCGCGAGATTGCCGAGGGCGCCGCCGAGCTGTTCGATCCGACCAGGGAGGACGAGATCGCGGCTGCCGTGGCGCGCCTGCTTCGCGACCCTTCGCTGCGCGGCCGCAACGTACAGGCCGGGCTGCGCCGCGCCAAGAGCTACACCTGGAGGCGGGCCGCCGAACGGACTCTGGCGGCTTTGCTTGAAGCCAATTACCATGGCTAAGCCGTCCGGCAAACCTCGCGGCGATGCCAAGAAGAAGCAGCAGCGGGCCGTCGAGCCCGAGCCGGCCTCGCCACAATCGGCGCCGTCGACTGGGTTTCGAAACCGCACCTGGGTCTGGCTGCCCTACGTCCTGATCATCGCCGCCGCCCTGGCGGTTCACTGGCCGAGCCTCAACGCACCGTTCTACTTCGACGACTTCTCGCTGCCCGGCGATCCGGCTATCGGCCACGCCGACGGTTGGATCGAGATCCTCACCGACCCGGCGCGCACCCGCCCGTTGACCTATCTCACCTACTGGGCCAACGAGCGGCTGCGCGGCTTTGCGCCGCGCGGCTTCCACGCGGTGAACCTCGGGATCTTCACCCTGTTGCTGCTTGTGGCGGCGCTGCTCTACCGCAAGGTAGCGCCTCCGCTCGCGGCCGTGGGAGCGCTGGCGTTGTTCGCCCTGCATCCGTTGCAGACCGAGGCGGTCGCCTACATCTTCGCCCGCGCCACGTTGCTAGCCGCGCTGTTTGTCGCCCTGGCCTGGCTGGAGTGGGTGCGCGAGCATCGTTGGCGGGCGGTGGCGTGGTTCGCCGTGGCGCTGCTTTCCAAAGAGGAGGCGGCGGCGCTGCCGATTTGTCTGCTCGGCTATGAGCTGTTCTGGCGTCGGGCGCCGCTGGGACGCACGCTGCGGCCACTGGGGGCGATGGCAGCTTTGGCCGCCGCCGCCGCCGCCCGGCTGCTCCACGCTATCCAGCAGACTCCAGGCTCGGGCGCCGGTGAGGAGGCGGCAGGCGTGTCTGCCTTGAGCTATCTGCTGACCCAAGGCCGCGCCGTGTGGCTCTACTTCCGGCTGTTGGTTGCACCGTACGGGCAGAGCTTTGACCGCGATTGGCAACCGTCAA
>CAYOPA010000319.1:0-6624 GCA_964405625.1 uncultured Bryobacterales bacterium | reverse complement strand
GGCAAGGCTCGCATCATCGCTTTCTCTCGCTCATGACAGCTTCAGCGAACAGCAGTAGAAATCCGAACCCCAGAAAGATCTGGAACTTCTCCTCAAAACGCTCCAAGGTCTCCGACTCCAGGTCGCGGCGCTCGGCGGTGGCGATCAACTGCTGGTAGACGTCGCCAAAGTCGATCGCCCCGGTCGCCACGTTCAGGTAACGGCCGCCCGGCGTCTCCGCCGCCATCGCCCGCAGCGTGGAGGCGTCCAGCCGGCTCCATACCTCCTGCCCTTTATATTTTAGGAACGTGAGCTGACCGCGCTCGTCGGTGATGGGGATTCGCTTGCCCACGTTCTCGTCGCCCAGACCGATGGCGATGATGCGGATTTTGCGCTTGCCCGCCTCGCGAGCGGCCTCCACCGGGAAGCTCTCGTGGTCCTCGCCGTCGGTAATCAGGACCAAGTCCCTGTATTGGCTGGCCTTGTTGTCAAAGACGTCCGACAGCGTTTTTCGTACCGCGTCGCCGATGAGGGTGCCGCCGACCGGGACGCTTTCGGGCGCGATATCCTCCAGGGCCATGCGAAAGAAGCCGTAGTCCAGCGTCAGCGGGCACTTCACTGAAGCGGCGCCGGCGAAGACCACCAGCCCCACCCTGTCGCCTCCGAGCTTCGAGACGCCGTCGAGCACGGCCAGCTTGGCGCGCTCCAGGCGGTTTGGCCGCAGGTCCTCGGCCAGCATGCTGCGGGAGACGTCGATCACAAAGACCACGTCCCGGCCTCGGCGGGTGATCTCCTGCGGGATGCGATTCCAAGCCGGGCGCGCCAGCGAGACTATGACGAAGCCCATCGCCAGCAGCAGCAGGACCTCCTTCCAGACCCGGCGGCCCGCGCTGAGCCGCAGGTCCAGCTTCTGTAGCAGCGCTGAGTCCGCGAACGCCGCCAGCGCCGCCTTGCGTTTGCGATGGGCGTACCAGAACAGCAGCGCCAGCAGGGGCGTCGCCCACAGCAGGTGCAGCATTTCCACCTGATGGAGCCGGAAGTCACTCATGGAATCGTCCGCAGCAGGGTGGAGCGCAGCAGGGTCTCCAGCCCGACCAGAAACAAGCCGCCCAGGGCGAAAGGAGCGAACAACTCGCGATAGTCGAGATAACGCACCGCCTCGATCTCGCTTTTTTCAAGCTGGTCGATCTCGCGATAAATGTCGATCAACGACTGCGAATCCACGGCCAGCCTGTAGATGCCGCCGGTGGCGTCGGCCAAATGCTGCAGGTGCGCGTCGTCCACGTCGGGCCGCTTGGGGACGTTGACCACGCCGAAGGCCGTGCTGAGGCTGCGGTCCTCGCCCACGCCGATCACGTAAACCTTCACGCCCCACTGCTTGGCGAGCTCGGCGGCGTCGGCCACGCTGCGCTCGCCGGCGTTGTTTTCGCCGTCGGTGAGCAAGATGATGACCTTGCTCTTGATCTCGTAGTCCGGGGCGCGGCCGGTCTTGCGGGCCAGCGTCTCCTCGGCGGTGCGGAGGCGGGCGGCGGCCAGCGCCACGGCGTCGCCGATGGCGGTGCCGTCCTCGGGCCGGTGCTCCACGAGCTTGACGTTGTCAATCAGCATCCGCAGCGTGGAATGCGACAGCGTCAGCGGGCAGATCGTGTCGGAGTAGCGGGCGAAGGTGATCATGCCGATCAAGTCGTTGGGCCGGCCCGGCAGCTCGCCCGCGCCGCTGACGAAGTCCGCGAACACCCGCTTGACCACCTCCAGCCGATTGGACCGCAAGCCCATGAAGCGCATTTCGGCGCCCATCGAGCTGGAGCGATCAATCACCATCTCGATCGCGATACCGCGGCTGAAATCGCGAATCCGCTCAAAGCCCATCTGCGGCCGGGCCAGAGCCGTGACGAACAGCGCCAGCGCCAGGAAGCGCAACACCGTCGGCAGCGGCAACAGCGTCACGCGGGGCGTCTGGGCGGCTTGTTGCGCGGCCTGGGTGGACGAAAAGCGCAGGAACGGGCGCATGCCGTTCCGCCGCAGATAGAACAGCAGCGGCAGCGCCAGCAACAGCGCGAACATCCATGGCGACTCAAACCGAAGCATCGTTCTTCCCGCCCTGGCTTATTGTAGGGGCGGCCGGTTGCGCTTCCGGCTCGAGCGGCCGCGGGCGGGTCTCCTCAATGAACTGTCGGCACAGGTCCGCCGCGCCGAGCGCCTCTTCCTTGGTGGGTTTGAGCTCGGCGAACTTGACCATGTCGCCATGCTGCAAGAGACGGCGCAAAAGCTCCCGCTGTTGCGGGTTGAAGGCCAACCCTCGGCGCATCTCCTCCAGGAACTCCTCGGTGGTGCGCTCCGGCGCGCGCAGCCGGAACTGGCCTTCGATGTAAACCCGCAGCAGCGCCGTCAGCTCCAGGTAAAAGCCCTTCATCTCGCCCCGATCGAGCATGTCCGACCGCAACAGCAGGTCCAGCCTCGCCAGCGCGGTCTCATACGGCGGAGGAGGCGGCGGGCCGCTCTCTTCCACCACGGCCTTCGTCCGCCGAAACCGCCGCCACAAAACCCAAGCAAGCAACGCCAACAGCAGGAGTCCGACCGAGATCCAGCCCCAAGGCAGCGGCGCCGTCAGCGGATCGCGAATGTCTTCGATGTCGGCTTGCCGCGGGTCCACCGTCAGCACGGTGTCCACCTGGATGTCGATCGGCTCGGTCTCGATCTCGCCCCGGTCGGCGTCGGACGCCTGCGGGTCGAAATGCCGCACCCGGATCGGAGGCAGCTTCAGCTCGCCCGGAGCGTAGGGCTCCAACTCATAGACCCTCTCCACGGAGATCCTGCCGTCGCCCAGCAACCGCGCCTCGGACATCTCCGAGCCGGCCACGCGAAAGTCCTCCGGCGCGCCGATCTTTTCAGGGAACTCCACCAGCTCGCGCTCGTTGACCACGGCCTCCACCCGCACCAGCAGGCTCTCGGCCATGTTGATGCGGTCCTTGGACAGGCGCACGGTGACGCGCGCCGAGCCGGCCTCGTAGACCCGTTCGATGGCCGGCGGGGCGGCCTCCGGCGCGGGACTGCAGCCCGCCAGCAGGGCCAGCGCGATCCACCCGGCGATAGCTCTCACAGGCGCCGCTCCCTGCGTCGGAAAAACAACATCAGGTCGCGCACGTAGTCCTCGCCGACCTGCACCCGCACCTCGTCCACGCCGACTTTGCGAAACAGCTCCAGCCGCTCGTCCCGGCGGCGGGCGGCGATGGCGGAGTAGGCGCGGCGGGCGGCGGCGCTGCCGGTGTCCAGCACCACGGTTTGGCCCGTTTCGGCGTCTTCCAGCGCGATCAAGCCCACGTTGGGCAACTCACGCTCGCGCGGGTCGCTGACTGAGACGGCGATCAGATCATTGCGCCGCGCCACCAGCCGCAAAGGCTTCTCATAGTTGTCCGCCAGAAAATCCGACACCAGGAAGACGATCGCCCGGCGGCGGCTGACACGCCCGACGTACTCCAGCGCGTTTGCCAAGTCGGTGCCCTTGCCCTCGGGTTTAAGCTGCAACAGCTCGCGCACCAGCCGCAGCACGTGCGAGGCGCCTTTCTTGGCCGGGATGAATTTTTCGACCCGATCGGTAAAGGCCAGCAGCCCGACCTTGTCGTTGTTCTTGATCGCCGAAAACGCCAGCAGCGCGCAGAGCTCAGCCGCCACCTCGTTCTTGAGCTGGTTCCGACTTCCGAACGCCCCGGAAGCCGACAGATCGACCACAAAGATGACCGTCAGCTCGCGCTCTTCCACATAGCGTTTGACGAACGGCTTGCCCAGGCGGGCCGTCACGTTCCAGTCGATGGTCCGGACATCGTCGCCGGGCGCGTACTCGCGCACCTCGTCAAACTCCATGCCCCGGCCCTTGAAGACGGAATGGTACTCGCCGGCCAGCACGTCGTTGACGGCGCGGTTGGTCGTGATCTCGATCAGCCGGATCTTCTTGGCGAGCTCCTTCGAGATCATGGCACTTCGACGGCGTCGAGGATCTGGCGGATCAGGTCCTCCGAGGTCTTCTCTTCGGCCTCGGCTTCGTAGGTGACGACCACGCGGTGGCGCAGCACGTCCATGGCGATGGACTTGATGTCCTGCGGAGTGACGTACCCGCGGCCCGACAACAGCGCATGGGCCTTGCCGGCCAGCGCCAGAAAGATGGTGGCGCGCGGCGAGGCTCCGTAGCGGATCAGGTCGGCGATATCGAGCTTGACGACAGCCGGATTGCGCGTGGCCTCGATCAGGTTGACGATGTACTCCTCGATTTTGGGGTCCATGTAGATTTCGTCCGCCAGCGAGCGAAGCCGGACGATGTCTCCGGGGCTGATCAGCGGCGCCACGGCGGTGGGCGGCGTCGAACGGGCCATGCGGCGCAGGATGGCGAGCTCCTGCTCCTTGGTCGGGTAGGTGACCTTGAGCTTGAGCATAAAGCGGTCGACCTGCGCCTCGGGCAGCGGGTAGGTGCCTTCCTGCTCGATGGGGTTCTGCGTGGCCAGCACCATGAAGGGGTCGGGCAGCGGGAAGGTGGCGTCGCCGATGGTCACCTGGCCTTCCTGCATGGCTTCGAGCAGCGCGCTCTGCACCTTCGCCGGGGCGCGATTGATCTCGTCGGCGAGCACGATGTTGGCGAAGATCGGTCCCTTCTTAGTGGTGAACTCGCCGTCCTTGGGGCTGTAGATCAGCGTACCGATCAAGTCAGCCGGAAGCAGATCGGGCGTGAACTGGAGCCGCTGGAACGACGCCTGAATGGCTTTGGACAGCGTCGTCACCGAAAGCGTCTTGGCCAGCCCCGGCACGCCCTCGATGAGCACATGCTGGTTACACAGCAGGGCCAGCAGCAGGCGCTCGATCAGCTCCTCCTGCCCGACAATGATTTTTCCGATCTCGGAGCGAATCTGATTGAGCAGGATGACTTCGCGCTCGACCTTTTCGTTGATGGCTTTGACGTCGACGGACAAGTGGGAATCCCCCAAGCTCTTAGGGTAAGGCTTGCGGCGGCCCGGCCGCAGCCTGCTAGAGACCTGAGACGGAGGGAATGGCCGCCACCAAATTGATCGGGGAACACCAAGGGGATCTGGCGGTTGATGGAAATCCGCCCTTCCGACGGCCAGCCGCGGGCGCCTGCGCCACGAGTCCTCACATGCTCAAGTAGGGGCGGTCGGAAGACCGCCCAGGACCAGTTGGAGCACGAGAATCCCGCGGTCCTGGGCGGCCTTCCGGCCGCCCCTTACTTTTGCGCCACGATGGCGTAGTCCAACCCGCCGAAGAAGCGCTCCTGAAAGGGCCTAAGCTCCTCGGATTCCGCAAGCGGACGCAGTTGCGGGAAAACCTCGAACGCGGGGTGCCGCTCGTGCGTGTCGATCTTCACGAAGCCGGCCTCTTCGAGATGGAAATGCAGCCGCGCCGCCGGCACGGGCTTCTCGTGGGTCGGGTCTAGGTAAAAGTCGCCCGCGAAGATCGCCAAGCAACCTGGATTCGGCGTCTCGATTGCGAACACGCCGCCGGGGGCGAGCTTGGCGAAGGCCAGGTCGGCCAATTCCTGCAATCGCATCGCCGGAAGGTGCTCCACCACATGGGCGCAGAACAGCCCATGCCAACTTCCGTCCGGCTGGGCGGCCAGCGCCTCGAAAAGGTCAGCCTGCTGTACCTGCAAACCCTTCTCGCGGCAGGCTGCCAGCGCTTCGCCGTCCAGATCGACGCCCAAAACCTCGGCGCCGCGGTCCGCCAACAGCTTGAGCAGCTCGCCCCGCCCGCAACCCAGGTCCATCACGCGAGCCTTGCCCTCGAAGATCGGCAGGTAGAACTGCTGATTGCCGGAGACGAACGCCTCGTCCCCGCGGAAGCGCTCCTCGAAGCGGGCGTAGTCCAACCCCTGCGCCGTCTCCCGCTCGGGGCGGGGAACAGCAACCGGCGCCGTCCCTGGGGCGGGCGCCGCCGGGACCGTCGCCAGCTTGCGGCGCAGCACCCGCAGCTCGGTCTGGATCATGCTCGCCTGCTCGGTTTTTAGGTTCTCCAAGTCCCGCCAGAGCTTCTGCTGGATCTCCTCCGACGCCCCTTGCAGCGAGGCCTCATAGTTCTTGTGCAGCGTGAGCCAATCCGTGCGAAACGTCTCCTCGCGTTCTCTCAGCTCGGCTTCCATGTCGCGCACGGCGTGGAGGAAGTAGATCTCGGTCTTCGAGAGTTTCTCCTCAAAGGCCGGACGCCACTCGCCCCAGTGCCTGAGCATGTCGGATTGTGTCTCAGCCGTTTCCTCGAGGTCGCCTCGTAGCTCGGTGACCGCTCCGTCCAGCCGGCCGGCGAGGTCGTCGCGCGAGCGCGCCAGCTCCCGCGCCACCCGCAGCAGGTTGTAGTTGTATTCGACCTGCGTCTCAATCTGGCGGTCCATGTAGGCGACCACGGCGCGGTTGAACTCCACTTGGTCGCGCACCATCCAACCCAGGCTGCGGGCTACCGTTCGCTTGCCAGCCTGGATCAGGTTGTTGACCAGCCCCGGCCGGCGAGGATTGACCGTGCCGATCGCGGCGACCTTGCCGTCGGCCAGATCGCGGGCGTGGCCGAGTGGCTCCAGCTCCGGCAGCTCAAAATCAGGGATTTCCGGCGCCTGTCGAGCATGGCGCTCGCGGACGCGGTCCCGAACATCGCGCA
>CAYOPA010000318.1:0-6624 GCA_964405625.1 uncultured Bryobacterales bacterium | reverse complement strand
TTCAGGCAGCCTCTACACCACCACCAGCGATGCGATCATGATCGCCAGCGCGACCTGCAACGCCACCGTCACCGCACAGGCGGCGACGTTCTTGTCACGCTCGACCTCGATCTTCAGCGTCGTGTTGGGCAGGAAGACCTTGTCGATCAGCATCTGGAACGGGATCAGCAGGAGCACGCCCACCACCACGCTGACCATAAAGCCGTGAATGCCCTCGCGCCAAGTGGTAAACGGCCCTGCGATCGCGAACTCCAGGATGATCCCCAGCGTCACCAGCGTGCCGCCCAGCATCAGCCCGGCGGCCGCGTTGCCCTGCCGGATCTGCTCCACCATTTTGAACGGCGCCGCCCATTCGTAGATCATCGCAAAGGCGATCAAAGCCGCCTGTCCCATGGCAAAGAACCCGAGCGCGGTGGTCCAGTCGCCGCCCTCGCCGTGGAAGGAGCCGTAGGCGACCATGCCCGTCGCCACGAAGATGCCAAACTCCGCCAGCCCGACGGCGACGTTCCCGTTCTTGAGCTCGACCGCGTTGTTGATCGAGTGCAGGATCAGCCGGTCGGCCACGATCTCCGCGACGAACAGAAACAGCAGCAGCAGCAGACAGTAACCCACCAGATGGCCCATGTCCTTGACCACCGCGTCCATACCGGCGGAGAACCGCGCCACGCCGCCGCTGACCACTCCGGCCAAACCGAAGCCGAATCCGATGCTCAGCCCAGCCAGCCGCAGCGCCACGGCCAAATTGCGCGCATTTTCGACTTGGTGGTCCGAGGAAGCATCCTCAGCGCTGCCGCCGGCGGCCTGAATGGCGGATCGGAAGCGGGCGTCGCGAATCTTCTTCGCCACCGCCAGGATCATCAGCACGAATAGGGTGTCTACCGCGCCCTGGATCAGAGTTTCAAGCACAGAAAACATGGTCAACGTCCTTCCCTGGTCTAGCTATTTGCCGCTTCCGCCGAAGCCGCCGCCGCGCGATGACGGCCCCGCGCCGCGCACCGACCCCGAAGGCCTGTTGAACCCGCCCGAACGGGCAAACCTGGAGCCGCTCAGCGTGGGCGAAGTCTGCGTCCGGCTGCCGCGCGTGCCATACATCGCCGCGCCCGCTCCCGCGGCGCCGTAGTACGGCCGCGAGCGATAGTAGCCGCTCCGCCAAGTGCTCCACTCATTGCGCGGATAAACGTGCGGCGAGCCGAACAGCGTCCGGTAGAACAAATACGGGGCGATCCAGGTCCACACTTGGCCGCCGCCCTGGTTCTCCCAGCGGCCGTAGCGCGGGTTGCCGACAAAGGCCATCCCGGGCGGCGCCGCCTGCGTCAGCTTTTCCGCCTCAAACGCGCCATAGGGCTTGACCTCGACATCCATGCCGAGATTCTCAACGTTGGCGAAGAACAGATCTTCGTCCACCGGGACAAAGTCGGTTTCAGTGATCTCGCCGTTGTCGACCACGTGGTACTTGTGGAAATACTTGGCCTCGGCTTTCTCCACCCAGAGCTCGGCGTGGGCATCTCCGTCCGGCCAATTCTCCTTCGGATCGATCTTAAGCTCGTCCCAACGCGCTTGGTCCACACTGGCGCCAAGCGACAGGCTGTCGCTGAACCAGCCTTTCTGGAAAGTCGCCAACGAACCGGGAATCGCCTCGAGGTGCTCGAAGGTCGGTCCTTCCACTTCGCGGACGAAGTCGAAATTATGCAGGGCGGGGGACTCGGCCATCTCATCCCAACTCTGCCGACGAATAGTCAGCGAGTAGTCGGCGCGCATGTCGATCAAGGTTTTGGCGTAGCTCCGGCTGAGCTCGGCGAAGCGGGCCTCGGCCGTGGCCGATCCCTGTATCGCCTGGGTCTGGCTTTGGGCGATGGCAGCGGACTCCGTCGCCATCATGCCGTAGTCGGCCCGCCCGCCGGAGGCGTGCGCCTGATACTCCCGCTCCAGATTGGCCAAAGAGGCGCTCGACGCTTGGGCCAACCGGCTCAGCGGCGCCATGAATTGGTCGATCGCCGTCGCTTGTTCGGGAAACTCGCGCTTCGCCGCGGCCGCGCGCGTCTGGGCCTGGCCGAGCTTGTCCTGAATCTCGCTGACCACCCCGCGAGCGGTGTTGCGCATGGTCTCGGCGTTTTCCCTGGTTTCGAACAGCTCGTTGGCGCGCTTGCGCCAGAATTCAGACTCGTCGCTAGACTCAGCCAACAATGCATTGATCCGGTCCTGGTGGTCAAAGAGCCGATACTCATTGCTCGAATCGTTCATGTCGACGAGGGACTGAACCTCGTCCATGAAGAGCTGCTCAGCCGCGGCGGCCTTCGTTCGTCCGACGTCCAGGCGGGCGGCCCACTCCTCGCTTTCCGCGATGCCGCGAAAGCCGATCGATTCATCCGACTCCAGAAACGTATTCAGGTCCCGCTGTGCCATCTCGACACCCTCTTTGCGGTGTTCGATCTGGTTCCGGAGCCCCTCGACAAGCTCCAGCGAATACTCCGATATTCCACAACCGGATAGGGCGACAAGGGCGATCAGGATCGCCGGCATGGATAACTTCATGGCGCTACAACCTCCGCCGGCTCAAGCCGCGTCCGACCCACGGCCACCGCCGACAGGCTGGTGTCGCTGACCACTGCGACATCCTCACCCGGATAGACGTGGATCGAGCGGATCATCACCCCACCGCCCTGAGCCCAAACCCGCAGCAGGGTTTCCGGCGCCTGTTCGGTTTTGCGCGGGAATTCGAACGTCAGGCCGATTCCGCCGGCCGCATCCGCCATGCCGATCGTCTCCCGCAGGTCCGCCAGCCAATCCCGCATCCCAGCCAGCGGCCGGACCAGAGAGGCAAATTCGTAGCTCAGGCCCGGCGCCGCCCGCCGGCTGACCTCATCGTCAATCCGCCAAACCCCGAGCAGCCGGTCTGCAAACAGGTCCACGGCCTTGGTGCGGCAAGCCAACACCTCGGTGACCACCTCGTCGCCGAAGCGCACCTGCACGGCGTGGCTGGCCCCAATGATCGCGGCATCTACCGAAAAGTCACCGATGCGCCGACGGCGGCGTTCTAGGACCTGAAACGCTTCCAGGTCCAGCTCGCCACGAAACAGGTGGAGACGTAAATCGCCGGACCGCTCGTCTTTGTACTCCACCGGGCCAAGCATCAGGGCTTTTCTCCGGCGACGAGCGTCTCAATCGCTCGGGGGTCCAGCTTTTCACTCAAGTTGATCGAGTGCTCGTAGCCCTCGTCCTCGTCGCCCCATTCCTCCACCGAGATGTAGGCCCGGTTGCCCTTCTCGGCGAATTGGTACTGGTGGAAATCCGTCCCTTCGCCCTTGGCGTCGCGGAAGAACGTGACCTCTGAGTCCTCGTGGTAGTGGAAGACGCGGCCCTGGAAGCGGGCTTGGCCGGACTCCTCCTCGGAGATCTCCCACAGTCGTTCCTTGCTCTGTAATCCGGCCTCTTCGAAGGTCAGCTTGCGGCGGGTGACGAAGACTGACACCTCGTCCTCTTTCTCCCATTCCAGATACGAGGTCTCGCCGTTGTGCAGGCAGAACAGCACCAGCTCCAGCCAACGATAGCCTTCCCGCTCGTACGCGTTGACGCCTTCGCAGCGGAAGGACTTGCCCTCGAAACGGATGTAGCCGCCAGGGCCGACATCCTCAATCGAATGCTCAAAGCGCTTCGCATCGGGGATCGGCGACGGCATCTTGCGGATCGCCGCAAACTGCTCGTCGTAGCGGCGGCGCTGATCGGGCTGTAACAGCGGTTGCTCCATGCTAGGCCGCCCCGTCCTTGACTTCTTCCGAAGAAGCTTCGATGACGCCGGTGACGCCGCTGGGAATTTCCGCCGCCGGCAGATCGCCGGCAGCCTGCAGGGCTTCGACTTTGGGCTCCAGCGCGGCGGACATCTTGGTCAGCTCGGCGATGCCGGCGCGCGCGCGCTCTGTTCCGACGCGGCGGACTTGCTCCATCTCGTCCATCGCCCCCATCAGGCTGTTGTAGGCGTTCTTCACGCTTTCCAGCGCAATGACAGGATTGTTCTGCATCTCGCCGATCTCGCGTGTCTGCACGCCGATCGCCCGCGCGTTGGCTTCCAGCATCGCCGCCGTCGATTCCTGCACGCTCTTCACGGCGCCGGCGATTTTTTTCTGGTTCGCCAAGGCGGCCTGGATGGCCAGTCCGACCGTCAGCAGGCTCTGCGTCACCATGACGGTCCGGTCGACCTGCTCGCCGAGCGTGTCGTTGTTCTGGATCGTCATGTCGATCGAGGCGAAGAATTGCAGATTGACCTGCTCCATGGTGCGCAGGTCCTGCACGCGCATGGCGACGCGGTGGGCCATCGCTTGCAGCTTCTGGCGTTCGCCGGGGTCGGTGTTTTCCGCCAGCTTCTCGTCGATCTTGCCCCACAGCAGCTCGCCCATGTAGGCGGCCTGCTGCACGCCCTTCTGCGCCTCCTGGACCTGCTCGTAGAGCTGCTCCAGCTCGGCGTTGTCTTGCAGCAGCCGGTCCTTGCCGTGCCGCAGACCGTTCATGATGTGGTCGATCTGCGTCTGCACCGACTCGTACTTGACGGCGATGCGCTTGAGGATCTGTCCGACGCCGGGCGTGCGCCCCAGCCACTTCGCTATCCCGCCGGCCTGCCCCAGGACGGACGGGTTGATCTCGTCCATCGTATGGCGCAGCTCGATCAGGTTTTTTGGGATTTCGCCGCCGTCGCCGTCGAGGTCTTTGAGCAGCGTTCCGACACGGGTCTTGAGCAGGCCGATCTCTTTCGACGCTTTCTGCTGATCCTTCACGCCTAGCGCGCTCAGGCGCCGCGCCAGCTTGCGGTCTTCCGGGTTCGAGGCGACTTCCAGGGCGAGCTCGTCAGCGCGCCGCTCAATCTCGGCGGCCGCCTCCTCGCTGACGCCGCGCGGACGGGTGGGGACAAGCGCGGCGGGAGGTGCGGCGGGTTGTACGGGTTCCGGGGTTTGGGGATCGCTCATCGTTCCGCTATTCTCCAATTTCAATCAGGCGTCCTGCACGAAGCGCGCTCGCAGGAAGGCGGCCTTGGCCTTGAAGTCGCCCATTTTGTCGCCGCGCACCAGCTCGGCCACGTTGTCGACCTCGGCCTCCACGCCGTCCAGACTTTTCAGCAGCTCGGCCTGACGATCCCGACGGTCGCTTTCCGACAACGAAACGTAGGGCCGCAGCGCCTTTTGCAGATACTCCCGCGCCATCTGGTTCAACGTCCAAGTCAGCTCGTGGGACGGGTAGCGCTCGTTGATCTCCGGCAGCAACGCCCGCAGCTTGTCGATGATGGCTTCCACGCGAGCCAGAACGTCGGCGTGCAAGCCCTCTTCGCGGATCAGAATGTTCAGTGTGACCAAACCGTGGAGCAGCGCGGCCAGCTCTTGGCGCGGGTCCTTCCTCGGCGGGGTTGCGGGCTTGTTCTGGGCGTCCAGGTAGCGGTAGACGCCGATCGTAACCAGCGCAGCTACGCCGGCGCTCACGGCCGAAACCACTACAAGCGGAAACATAAAGTAAACCACCGCGCCGACGGCAAGCCCGGCGCCAACCGCCGCAATCCAACGTTTTGGCGTCATCTTCCTCTCTACGATACGCGTTCGTCTTGCTTTGATTCCACAGTCTGGTCGAATCGGGCCGCCATTCTTGCGCTCCGCGCGTTGTCACGCTACCACAGCCGGGCGGTTGCTTTGGGCGTCCTTTCGAGGCGGGGCGACCTGTTGGCTGGATTGCTACACTGCCCCACGATGCGCTGCTTGCCCCTTTCCGCCGTCCTTGCCGCCGCTTTGTTGGCAGCCTGCTCGTCGGCGCCGCCCCGCCCCAATATCGTCTACATCATGACGGACGACCACACCGTGCAAATGATGTCGGCGTACGGCCCCGGCCCGGCTTCCACGCCCAACCTCGACCGCATCGCCAGCGAGGGCGCGCTGTTCCGCAACGCCTTCGTCACCAACTCGCTATGCGCGCCCAGCCGCGCCACCCTGCTGACCGGCAAGTACAGCCACCTCAACGGCCAGCGCAGCAACCACGACACGTTCGACGGTTCGCAGCAGACCTTCCCTAAACTGCTCCAACAAGCCGGCTACCAAACAGCCATGATCGGCAAATGGCACCTCAAGTCCGACCCTACCGGCTTTGGCTACTGGCACATCCTGCCGGGCCAAGGCGCCTACTACAACCCGGAATTCATTGAGATGGGCCGCAGCCAACGGCACGAAGGCTACGTCACCGACCTGATCACTGATTTCGCCATCGACTGGGTCCGCGGCCGGGATCGCGACAAGCCCTTCGCCCTGCTCTATCACCACAAGGCCCCGCACGGCCAATGGGAGCCGGCTGAACGCCATGCAGGGCTCTTTGCCGACGAGAAGATCCCGCACCCGCCCACTTTTACGACGACCTCTCCGGCCGCGCGGAAGCCGTGCGGGCCTCCAACAGCCGCCTGCTCCCCGAGCTGCTCAAGCGCTGGAGCGGCTGGGGCGCGCGCGGCAAGCAGACGCCGCCCGAGGACCTGGACGCCGCCGAGCTCGCCGACTGGATGTATCAGCAGTACGTCAAGGACTACATGCGGGTGGTGGTCGCCGTTGATGAGAACGTGGGCCGCTTCCTGGATCTCCTCGACGAAGAGGGCCTCAGCGAGAACAC
>CAYOPA010000317.1:0-6636 GCA_964405625.1 uncultured Bryobacterales bacterium | reverse complement strand
CAGGTTGTCCAGGGGACTTTCACCCCCAAGTTGCCGAGCATGCTCGGCGCACCGCGCGACGACATCGTGCTCAAGTGGGCGATTGCGCCGCGCGCGGCCTATGAGCCGATCGCCTCGAAGCTGATTCCGGTGGACAGCCCCGGCGCGACGGCGGTGAATCCGGCGCACTTTGAGTTCAAGCATGTGCGGGAAGGGTTGATTGGGATGGGGAAGGATTAGGGCGGTGAGCCCGTTCATCGGCGACTAGCGCCCGCCCGTGGGAATCGATATCCTAAACGCCATGTCAGACCGCCATCGCCCACTGCTCTCTCGCCGCGAGCTGCTAGCCGCCGGGGCCGCCGCTTTCGCCTACTCCGCCACGGCAAAAGCGCAGGCCGACGCCCAATACGATCTGCTGCTGAAGGGCGGTTACCTGATCGATCCCAAGAACAGCATCAGCGCCGTGCGCGACGTGGCCATCCTCGACGGCAAGGTCGCCGAAGTGGGCGAGTCGATCCCGGCCGCCAAGGGCTTTAAGGTGGTGGACTGCTCGGACTTGTACGTCACGCCGGGCCTGATTGACATCCACGCCCATGTGTTTACGGGCACCAACGAGCGCGGCTCCTACGCCGGGGACAACAGCCTGTATCCGGACGGATACACCTTCCGGGTGGGCGTCACGACAGTGGTCGATTGCGGCGGAGCGGGCTGGCGGAATTTCGACACCTTCAAAGACTACGTGATCGACCGCTCGCAGACGCGCGTGCTGGCGCTGGCCAACATCGTCGGCCACGGCATGCGGGGCGGCAAGTTCGAGCAGGATCTCAAGGACATGAAGGCCGATCCGACGGCCGCCCTGGCGAAGAAGCATCCGGGCGTCATCGTCGGCGTGAAGTGCGCCCACTACGGCGGGCCGGAGTGGCATCCGGTGGAAGAGGCCGTACGCGCCGGCGAGGGCGCCGACATTCCGGTGATGATCGATTTCGGCTCCAATCTGCCCGAAAGGCCGATCGAGGCGCTGCTGGGCGAGAAGCTGCGGCCCGGCGACATTTACACGCACTGCTTCGCGGGCAATCGCCGCGAGATGCTCCCTGACGGCTCGGTGAATCCGGGGATGTTCGCGGGCCGCAAGCGCGGCGTGATCTTCGACGTGGGCCACGGCGGCGGCAGCTTCAAGTGGAGCGTGGCGGCGGCTTGCCTGAAGGCGGGCTTCCCGCCGGATTCGATCTCGACGGACCTGCATGTGGGCTCGATGAACTCCGGAATGCAGAGCATGCTCAACACGATGAGCAAGTTTCTCGCCCTGGGCCAGAGCCTGGACGACGTAATCAAGGAATCGACCTGGAACCCGGCCAAGGAGATCAAGCGCGAGGAGCTTGGGCACCTGAGCAAGGGCGCCATCGCCGATATCGGGGTGTTCGGCGTGCGGACCGGCAGTTTCGGCTACGTCGACAGCTTTGGCGGGCGCCAGAAGGGCGACAAGATGCTGGAATGCGAGATGACTTTCAAGGACGGCTTGTTGGCCTTTGATTTGAACGGCCGCACCCGCCTGGACTGGAGGGAGCTCCCGCTGCACTACGGGCGGCAGGGCGATTCGCGCTGGGATGGGATTTTGAATCGGCGGCGGCAGTAGCCGCGGGAGGGCGGACATTCCTGTTTCGTCGACATATCGGGTCGGAAGACGGACAAGAATGTCCGTCTCTACGAGTTTTCCCCTACACGACCTCTTCCAACCAGCCTAAGGCTGGCGACTCGACGTGGTCGTGGTGCTCGATGAGTGCGGCGACCAGATCGCGCACTGTTTCCTGGCGGTTCGGGTCGGCGAAAAGATTCCTCGTTTGTTCTGGGTCATTCACTCGGTCGAACAATATGCTGTCCCCGCCATTGACCAATGCAAGCTGCCACTCCGGGGTAAAGACGCCGGCCCGCTGGAAGGAGGCGTGGTGGAGCCATGCCTCCTTCGGCCTGGCCGGTTCCTTCAGCCCTTGGGCGAGGCGGGCGAAGCTGAGGCCCTGTTCCCTGCCCGACGGCTCCACGCCGCACAGCTCCAACAAGGTCGGTTGCACGTCCACGCTCGCCACGCAATCGGCGATCTCGGTCCCTGCCGGAATCGTCCCCGGCAAACGCATTAGCATCGCCACTCGGTGGGCGGTCTCATAGATCTCGTTCTTGAAGTACAAGCCGTGCTCGCCCAGATAGTTGCCGTGGTCGGAGGTGAAGACGATCAGCGTGTCGTCGAGCTGTCCGTGGGCTTCCAGTGCGGTGATGATGCGGCCCACGTTGTCGTCGATGCACTTGACCATGCCGCAGTACTGCGTGAGGCGGTCGCGCAGGATCTCTTCGCGGCGGGGGTCGTCCCAGGAATCGACCTTCTCGCGTTGCAGCAGCTCCTGGCGCGAGCGCTCGGCCCAGTCCGGCAGGTCTTTCTCGTACAGAGTGGAAGGGACGGGCATCTCTTCCGGCTTGAACATTGCGTCGTAGGGCGCGCGTACCGTGAAGTGCGTATGGGGATCCGGAATAGACAGGTAGTAGAAGAACGGCTTCTCCCGCCCGCGGCCGAGAAATTCGATGCACTTGTCGGTGATCCAGTCGGTGAAGTACTCGCCGGGCGCGTCGATCTCGTAGGCGATCTCGGGCTTGGCGCCGGGTTTCTCCACGACGCGCTTCCAGTGCCCGCGGTTGAACATCCATTTACAGTCGTCAAACCCCATGGAACGCTCGGGAGCGATCCAGCCGGGCCAAGCCTCGCCGTCGAGGCGCCACTTGCCGGCGAAACCCGTCTCGTAGCCGGCGCGGCGAAAGCATTCGGCGAGGGTGATCTCGTCGCGGTTGAGCTCGACGTTGTTGCGGTAGGCGCCGTGGGCGTGGGGGTAGCGGCCGGTGATGATGCAGCCGCGCGAAGGCGTGCAGACGGCGGAGTTGACGAAGTAGTTGTGGAAAATGGCGCCTTCGCGGCCGATGCGATCGATATTCGGCGTGCCGATGAGCTTGCCGCCATAGGCGCCGAGCGTCCAAGAGGAGTGCTCGTCAGTGTAGATGACAAGCATATTAGGCCGCCGCCCGCCGGCGCATCCGGCCGCGGCCGCGCCAAGTCCGGCGGCTAGAAGATCACGACGACGCATGAGGGGCGATTGTAGCAGCCGGCCTCCTCAAACCGCTCCCCAGACATCAGTATGGGGCCCTGCCGGACCCCAAGTGATCTCTTCATAAGGCGAACAATAGGCGACAATAGAAGCTCGCCCATGCCCACCGAGCTCCACGCTGCCTCGGGATTTTCCTTCCTCGAAGGGGCCTCCAATCCCGAGGACCTCGTCGCCGACGCCTCCCGGCTCGGCTACGGGGCCATCGCCCTGTGCGACCGGCGACTCGCTCTCCGGCGCCCCGCGCTTTGGAGTGCTTCAGAATAGGAGTGGTCATGCGGCGATTCATTTCCCTGACCGTCGCCATCGCCGCGGCGGCGTTGGCGGGCTGTTGGAGCGAGCCCAGCGGACCGGAGCGTGAGCCCCTGCCGCCGGCGCCGGACGTCTCCACGGTCGGGCTCAAGGGGTCGGCCGCCGCAACAGTCAACGAGGCGTTGCTGAAGTTCCAGGCGGATCCTGGGGACGCCGAAGCCAATGGGGCGCTGGCAATGGCGCTGGACGCGCAGGGCCGGCTGGAAGGCGCCGCCGCCTACTACGAGCGCGCCCGTCGGCTGGCGCCCGGCGCGCTGCGATGGAACCACCTGCTGGGGTTGACGCTGCTTGCCCTGGGCCGGTCCGAACAGGCTGTGGAGCCGTTGGAAACGGCCCTGGGCGCCGACCCAACCTATCAACCCGCGCGCCGCGCCCTGGCGCAAGCATTGCTGGACGCGGACCGCGCCGCACAAGCCCGCGAGCTCTACGAAGCCGTTCTGGCGGCGGACGCCGACGATCCGCTCGCGCTCCACGGGCTCGCCAGGGCCGTGGCCGCATTGGGCGAACGCGACCTCGCGCTAAGGAAGCTGGAGCAGGCCGTAGCGACGGCGCCCGACTTCGCCGCCGCGCGCTATGAGCTGGCGCTCGCATACCGCGACGCCGGCCGCGGCGAGGAGTCGCGCCGCCAGCTTGGCCTGTACGCAGCCGACCGCCACGCGGCGCCCCCGGAGGATGACGTGCTGCGGGCCGGGGTCCTGGCGCTCCGGGTCGACCCCACCCGGCGGCTGGCTCGCGCGGCCGAGCTCGAAGCGGCGGGCGACTACGCTGGGGCGCTGGCCGAGCATCAGACCGCGCTGGAAGAAGACCCCGAGATGGTCCAGGCGCATATCAACCTGATCGCGCTCCATGGCCGCATGGGAAATGTGGACGAAGCTCGCGCGAGCTATCGCCGCGCCTTGGATCTGGCGCCGGACCGCGCCGAGCTGCACTACAACCTGGGCGTGCTCGAGGTCAGCGGGAAGCGAATTCCTCAAGCCGAGAAGGCGTTCCGGAAAGCCGTCGAGCTAAACCCCGACTACGCCGCCGCGTTGACCAACCTGGGGCAAACCTTGGAGGCCCGGGGGGCGTTTGATGAGGCCGTCGTGATGTACGAGCGGGCCGTCGCCGCGCAGCCCGACTACGCTCTGGGGCGGTTCCACCTGGGACGCATGCGGTTGGGCCAAGGAAGGGCCGAGCAAGCAGCCGATCAGTTCCGGCAAGCCCTGGAGCCCGAGACTCCGCACACGCCCGAGGTCTGGTTCGGCCTGGCCGCCGCGTACGCCAAGCTGGGCAAGCGGGAGGACGCGCGCCAGGCCGCCGCACGCGCCAGGGAACTGGCCGTGCGCTTTGAGCGCTCCGATGTCGTCGCCGCCGTCGATAAGGAACTGGAGCGGCTGCGTTGACCCGGCCGGCGCTGCTGTTGGCGTCCGCCCTGGCGCTGCTGAGCTGCTCCCCGAACGGCCCGGCGCCAACCTCGGAGCCAGCCTCGGCCGCCTTTCGTGAAGTCGCGGCCGAGGTCGGCGTTGAATTCGTCCATTTCAATGGGGCGACCGGCCACTTTCGCATGCCGGAGATTATGGGCGCCGGCGTGGCTCTGCTGGATTACGACGGCGACGGCGACCTCGACATTTACCTGGTCCAAGGGGCGCTGCTTGGCGATGGCGAGACGATGTCGCAGGCGCTCTTCTCCGCCCCGGCCGGACACGATCCGCCGCGCAACCGCCTGTTTCGCAACGAGATCATCCCGACGGGCAAGCTGGCCTTCGTCGACGTAACCGAGCAGGCGGGCGTGGGCGACGACGGTTACGGCATGGGCGCGGCCGTGGGGGACTTCGACAACGACGGCTTCCCCGACCTGTTCGTGACCAACTACGGCCCCAACGCGCTGTATCGCAACCACGGCGACGGGACCTTTGAGCGCGTCAGTGCCCCGGGCCTGGACGACTCGCGTTGGTCCGCCTCCGCCTCCTGGCTGGACTACGACCAGGATGGCGACCTCGACCTGTTCTTCGTCAACTACGTTGACTTCACGGTTCGCAACAACAAGGAATGCTTCGACGCCTCCGGCGCTCGCGACTACTGCGCGCCAACCGTCTATCGCCCCGTCCCCGACAAGCTGTTTCGCAACGACGACGGCCGCTTCACGGACGTCTCCGAACAGGCCGGCCTGGGCAAAGCGTACGGTAACGGCCTGGGCGTCGTGTCCGCGGACTTCAACGGCGACGGCCGGCCGGATCTGATCGTCGCCAACGACGGCACGGCCAACCAGCTTTGGATCAACCGCGGCGACGGGACTTTCGAGGACACCGCGCTGATGGCGGGGGCCGCCTACAACATCGACGGCGCCGCCGAGGCGGGCATGGGAGTCTCCGTGGCGGACTTCGACGGCGACGGTGACGAAGACATCTTCATGACCCACCTGGCGAGGGAGAGCAACACGCTTTGGGTGAACAACGGTCGCGGCGAGCTGCGCGACGAGACCAGCCGCTGGGGTCTGGCCGCGCCCAGCGCCGCCTACACGGGCTTTGGCATGCACTGGTTTGACTACGACCTCGACGGCCGGCTCGACCTGTTCATCGCCAACGGGGCGGTGACCATTGAGGAAAGCCAACGCGGGCGGCCCTACCCCTTTGCGCAGCGCAACCAACTGTTTCGCCTCGTCGAGACGGGGCGGTTCCAGGAACTTGCGGGAGGTGCGGCCTTCGACCTGATTGAAGTCAGCCGAGGGGCGGCATTCGGAGACCTCGACTTGGACGGCGATATCGACATTGTCGTCGCCAACAACAACGGCCCCGCGCGCGTCCTGCTCAATTTGACGAACGCGGCGGGGCGCTCCGTGAGAGCTCGGCTTGTCGGTTCCGCCGCAAGCCGCGACGCCGCCGGGGCGCGCGTGGCGCTGCTGCGGGAAGGGCGGGCGGCCCAATGGCGCCGCGTGGGCTCGGACGGCAGCTATATGAGCGCATCCGAGCTGACGGTGACGTTCGGCTTGGGCGATGAGACGGCGTTCGACGGGCTCGGCGTGGTTTGGCCTGGAGGCGGACGGGAGATCTTCTCTGGGATACAGGCCGGTCGCATGTCCACGCTGCGGGAAGGCGAAGGCGAGCCCTGGCCGTAGCGCACGGCTCTGCCGTGCAGTCGGGCCTGTGGCCCGACACTGGACTTTGGCCCGTGACTAGGGCCTGTTAACACTAACGCAGGGCCTCGACAATGAGGGCGAAGTGAAGAA
>CAYOPA010000316.1:0-6657 GCA_964405625.1 uncultured Bryobacterales bacterium | reverse complement strand
GGCGGCAGCGAGATCGCCTGCACCGTCTTCATCAGACAGTAGTAGCCGCAAAACAGCGTCCCCGCCGTAAACAACGCAGGCAACGCGTACGGCGGATTTTCGGGATCGCTAAAGGGACGAGGGCGCATCACGAAACCTCCCGCAGCTTGGCCAGGACGGAAGAGCCCGCCGCCACACGGTCGCCCTTGGCTACCGTCAGCTCCCATTCCGGGCCGAAATGAACGTCCATTCGTGAGCCGAACTTGATCAAACCGATTCGCTCGCCCTTTTCGACCCGGTCGCCGACTTTCTTGTAGCACACGATACGGCGCGCGATCAGGCCCGCGATCTGCTTCACTTCGATCGGGCCCGAAGCGCTGTCGGTCGGCTCGATCGTCAAGGCGTTCTGCTCGTTGTTCTCGGACGCGCTCTCAAGGTGCGCCATCTGGAACGATCCAGCCTTATAATCAATCGCCGTGATGCGTCCGGCCAGCGGGGAGCGGTTGACGTGAACGTTGAAGATGTTGAGGAAGATGCTCACCCTCACGCCCCCGTCTTCGAAGCAACGGATCAGGCTGATAGCGCCATCGGCGGGCGAGACAGCCACGGGGCCGTCAGGCGCGACGCGCTCGGGATCGCGAAAGAAATACAGGCAGAACAGCCCCAGAACCACCAGCGGAATGCTCCACCACGGACTGAGCCACCAAGCCATCGCGACCGCAGCCGCGAAGAAGCCAACGCCGTAGTAGAAACCGTCCTTAACCATCCGAAGCAGTCAGATCTTGGGCCAGTATAGCAGCGGCCCGGACGGCTTTCCCAGCGGCAAGGAAGGGGCGGGCGGCGCCACGCGCGATTCGGGGGCGCCGCCCGCGGAAAATCGACGCTCAGTGGACGGTCGCGGCGTGCTCCTCGACCAAGTGCTCCATCTGATCCTTCAGGTGCAACTTCATCCTCTTCAGGCGCGCCTCTTCTTCCTGCTCTTCAGGCGAAAGGTAACGGCGACTGCCGAGCTCCTCGATGCGACGATCATAGTCCGAGTGCTGGGCGGCCAGGTTTCGAAACTCCTCGTTCGTCTGCATCAACCGGGAACGCACATCATTCGTGGCAACTCTATCCATCGTTGTTGGTCCTCCGTTGTATCGGGCGTGGTTCAACCTTCCCCGCCCGACCGGCGTGCGCCGGAGGCAAGGTGAAGGCCGAAAGCAAAGGAAAGCCGGGAGTCTGGTTGACTGAGCTCGAAAATGGGGTTGCTCTAACCACCGGCACGATTACCCTATCACTGTTACGGACGCATTTCAATCCCTCTCCGGTTGCTTTAGGAGAATGTTTCTCGTACGGCGCATCACCACGGCATTCTCCACCGGCGAGTGGTAGTACGCCCGCCGCAAGCCGGCGTCCACAAAGCCCAGCGAGCGATAGAGCTCGATGGCGGGACCGTTGGAGGCGCGGACTTCCAGAAAGATATCGACGGGATTGTTTTCGATAAACAGGTCCAGCAAAGCGCGCGCCGCGCCGCGTCGGCGGCGGGCCGGATCGACGGCCAAGTTGAGGATCTCGGCCTCCAGGTCGCCGGCCGTGCGGCACAGCAAGAACGCGATGGGACGCTTTTCGACGGCGACCCAGGCCCGAGAGTCCCCGTCGGCCCTCAAGGCTTCGGCCCAGGCGGCGTCGCTCCAGGCGGCGGCCGGCGGCGCGGCGGCCTGGATGCGCAGGATATCAGCCAAGTCTTCGGGCTGCGCTTCGCGGACGGTCACTCGCCAACGAGTTTAACCGGGCGGACGGCTCGATGCGGCAGTACAATGAAAGCCGAGCCGGCCCTGGGCTCGGCTAGGGATTGGCTTATCGGCGGCGCGGTCGGCTGTGTCATCCATGATCGGCAGGATCATTTCGCATTACCGCGTCGTCGAAAAGCTCGGCGAGGGCGGCATGGGGGTCGTGTATAAGGCCGAGGACCTCAAGCTCAAGCGCTTCGTCGCACTGAAATTCCTGCCCGGGAATCAGCTCAGCCCCGATCAGCGCAAACGATTTCTGCGCGAGGCCCAAGCGGCGGCGGCGCTGGAACATCCCAACATCTGCACCATCTACGAGGTGGACGAGGTCGATGAGCTGGCCTTCTTCGCCATGGCGCTGATCCCCGGCAAGCCCCTGTCGAAGCACATCGACGAAGGCGCCTTGCCGGTCTATCAGGCGCTCGACATCGCCATCCAGATCGGCGAGGCGCTGACCGCCGCCCATGCCGCCGGCGTGGTACACCGCGACATTAAGGCCGGGAATATCATGATTACCCCGCAGGGCCGGGCCGTGGTGCTGGACTTCGGGCTGGCGCAGATGGGGACCAACAGCCGCATCACGCGCACCGGCGCCACGGTCGGTACGGCCGCCTACATGTCGCCCGAGCAGGCCCAGGGCGCCCCGCTGGATCAGCGCTCGGATTTGTGGTCGCTGGGCGTGGCGCTGTATGAGATGTTGGCCGGCTACCTGCCTTTTCGCGGCGAGTACGAGCTCGCCGTGATGTACAACATCGTCAACGAGGAGCCGGCCTCGATTCGTGACGCGCGCTCGGACCTGCCCGAGGATGTGGCGTTGATCCTGTCCACCGCGCTCGCCAAGGACCCCGCCGAGCGCTATCAGTCCGCCGCCGAGCTCGTCAGCGACCTGCGGGCCGTGCGCTCGCAGCTCAGCCACGCCGACGCGCCGACCCGCACCGGACAGGCGACCGTGGCGCGGACGCGCTCGGCCGTGCGGGCGCGTCCGCTTCGCACAAGCCCGCGCCGCCTTTACGCGGTTGGAGCGCTGGCCGCCGCGTTAGCGATCGGTTTCGCGGCGACCAGATTCATGGAGCCGGGCTCGGTAACGCGCGGTTTGGCCATCCCGCAGCAAAAACACCTCGCCATCCTGCCGTTTGAAAACATCTCCGGCGACGCCGCCGGGCGCGCCTTGAGCGACGGCCTCGCCGAGACCGTCAGCGGCAAGCTCACCGAGCTCCAGCAGTTTCGCGACGACGTGCTGGTGGTGCCGTCAAGCGAGGTCCGGGCCGAGCACGTCACCAGCGTCTCGCAGGCGCGCTCGCTGTTCGGCGTCAACCTGGCCGTCACCGGCAGCCTGCAACGCTCAGGCGATCGGCTGCGGCTGACGGCCAATCTGGTGGACGCCCCCAGCCTGCGGCAATTGCGCTCCACAACGCTGGACCTGGCCGATGACGAGATCGCCTCGTTGCAAGACGGCGTCGCCTTGCGCGTGATCGAGATGCTGGAGCTCGAGCTCGACGTGGAGACCCGCAAGGCTCTTTCGGAGGGCGGCGCCAGCCGGCCGCAAGCCTATGAGCACTACTTGGAGGGCCGCGGCTACCTGCAACGCTACGACCAGCCCGGCCACACCGACGCGGCCGTGGCGGCCCTGCAGCAGGCCATCGAGGCCGACAGCCAGTACGCTCCGGCCTACGCCGCGCTGGGCGACGCCTACTGGCAGCGCTTCAACGCCACGCGCGACAGCGCTTGGGCCGACAAAGCCTTGGAGTCGGCGGCGCGCGCCGTCGAGCTCAATCCCCGGCTGGCCGTCGCGCGGATCACCCTGGGTGAGATACACCGGCGAACGGCGCGCTACGACGAGGCCATTGAGCAGTTTGAGCGGGCGCTGGAGCTTGATCCGCTCAACGCCGACGCCCGCAGCGGTCTGGCGCGCGTCTACCTGGGCCAGGGGCGCGAAGAGGAGGCCGAGGCGCTGTATCGCAAAGCGATCGACATGCGGCCCGAGGACTGGCGGGGCCACAGCGCGTTGGGCGTCTTCTACCACCGTGTGGGCCGGCTGGACGAAGCCATCCGCGAGCTCGAGCGCGTGGAGCAGCTTGCGCCGAACAACCCGCTCAACTACCGCAACCTGGGCGGAGTGCTCATCTCCGCGCTGCGATATGACGAAGCCCGTGCGGCTTTGCAACGCTCGATTGAGATTAAGCCGTCGGCGGCGGCGTACTCGAACCTCGGCACGGCGGAATTCCATCAGAAGCGCTATGTGCAGGCCGCCGAGGCTTACCAGGAGGCCGTCCGCCTGTCGCCGCGGGACTACCTGCTTTGGGGAAACCTCGGCGACGCCCTTCAGCGCACCCCCGACGGCGGACAGCGCGCCAAGGAAGCCTACGCCAAGGCCATTGATCTGGCCCTGGATCGCGCCAAGCTCCAACCCGCCGCGAGCTTGACGCAGCGTGTGGCCATCCTCCAGGCCAAAGCAGGCGACCACCAGGCGGCGCGGACGACGCTGGACGAGCTTCCGGCAGAGTCGCGAAACGACGCGGGCGGGCGGTATACGCAGGCGGTGTTGTACGCTTTGGCCGGACTCGAAGAGCAGGCGTTGGGGATGCTGGAGCGCGCCGTCGAATCGGGCTACCCGTTGGACCGTATTCAGAACGCGAGCGAGCTTGACAGTCTCGATGAGCATCCTCGCTTCAAGAACCTGCTCCGTTGAGCCCGTCGTTTGCTTTACACTGGTGACGTTTCGTGGCTCCCGAGGGGGGATTTATGGCGAACGAGAATCCAGAGCTTTTTAAGATCCATGTCGGGGTCAAAAGAATTGACAGCCCCACCACCAAAAAGCTGCTCACCGCGGCGCTAACTTTTGACGTCACCCGCGAGCCGCTGCTAGGCAAGGGCGTGCCACACCGCAGCGGCGTCAATCCATACAATTTGGTGGTGCGTCCTGGCGACGAGCTCGAGTTCGTCATCGGCGAGATTGAGTTTGAAACCCCAAAGCCGAAGCTGACCGTGAAATGGAGGTGTCTGACCGGCAAGCAATGGCCCGAAGCGCCTGTCAGCGCCGGCAAGCGCGGCCGGATTCCGGCTAGGGCCGGCTTCGCTGGCCAACTCCTCTGCTATGAGGCGATGATCGACCTGGGCACGAACCTGCGCCTGCCCGCCCAGGTAGTCAGTACGGAGGGGACGACGCTGGTGGAAGTCGATCCGGAAGTCATCGTCGACGAGTGCTGAGCACGCCGTCGGTTCCGGCCGCCCGCGCCGGAGTATCCTGAAAGTAAGATGGAACCGCTCAGCGGCGCCCTTACCGGAAATCCCTTCGCCGCGTTGACGACCATCGTCGCTCCGGCCGTGCTGACCAACGCCTGCTCGGTGCTGTGTCTGGGCACGTCGAACCGCATCGCCCGGGTGGTGGACCGCTCCCGCGAAATTTCCAAGGAAGTCGAGGAGCTGCCGACGGAGCAGCGCCCGCCCTATGAGGCTCAACTGGCGGCGCTCAGGCAACGGGCCAAACTGCTGTTCTGGGCGCTACGGCTGCTCTACGGGGCGCTGGGATCGTTCGCGACGGCGGCGCTGGTGGCCGTGGTGGGCGCGGCCAGCGCCAGCTTCGCCGCGCCGCTGGCGGCTCAAGCCGCCGGACTGGCCGCCCTGATAGCCGGCGCCGCCGGCGTGATCGGAACCGTCTCGGGTTGCTTCCTATTGGTCCAAGAGGTCCGGCTGGCCCTGGCGCAGATCGCCGAAGAGGCCGACGTGGCCATGCGGTCGCCCAGCCCGATCGGCCCCTGAGAGCCGCTCTCAGCCCGCCAACACGACCTTCAGCTTGCCGTCCATCTCATAGCGCGGCGCGCGCTTCTTGCGGGCTTCGATCAGCTCGGTCTGCTCCGCCAGCGCCTGCACCAGCAAGGGCATGGCGATCGTGGAATCGCAGTGGCAGTTCACCATTTGCGCGTCCTTCTGCAACTTGCCCCAGCTCTGCGCCTCTTCAAACGTACAACCAGAGAGGCCGCCCCAGTGCGGCGCGTCGGTGACGACCTGAATGCCGTAGCGGTGGCCGTCCTTGTTTGGATCCACGAGGTTTGCGATCACTTCGGTCTGGTTGACGTAGTTCTTCGGCGTGCCGCCGCCGAAGTAGATCACGCCGGTCGCCGGCGAGTCCTGGACGACCGAAGTGATCTCGAGCACGTCGCCGATCATGTCGAACATCAGCATGTTGCCGCCGTTGGCGCGGTTGTCGGCGATGCCGATGCCGATGGAGCTGTCGCCGATCGCCGGGCAGAACAGCGGCACCCCGTGCACGGCCGCGGCCGAGACGATGCCGTGCTCGGCCGTGTCCTTGGCGAGCTCCTTGCCGAGCAGGTAGAGAAACTCGCGCGTGGTGTAGGGCCGCGACTGGTCCAGCGAATTGGCGAAGCGGCCGATCCAGCGGTCATGCTCGCGAAACATCTCCTCGTCGGCCAGCACGTCGTACATGCGGTCCACCATGTTGGCGGCTAGGTCGGTGTCATTCATCTCGGCCGAGCCCTGGTAGTGGAAGTGGCCGCGCGTCTCGTGGATATCGTGGAAGAAATTCGCGCCGGTCGAGGCGAGGCCGTCGATCAGCCGGTTCTCGATGAGGTAGCGCACCACGCGCCGCATGCCGCCGGGCACCATCGCGCCCGCCATGCCCATCACGATGGTGCATTCGGGGTCGGCGAGCATGTTCTTCCAGACCTGAAAGGCGCGACCGAGCTGGCGGCCCTGGAAGCCGACGCCGCTAAGCTTTTCGAGCACGTCGGCCGCCGACGAGGCTCCATCCACGGGAAACGGGCGCGTGGGCGTGTGGAGCAAATCTTGCTTGGAGTGGGGGTGCATGTTTTCTCGATCGTATCGCAGGCGCGCCCGTCCATGAGCCGCCCGGCGTTAGCGACTATGTCAAGCAACGGGAGCGGCTCGCCAG
>CAYOPA010000315.1:0-6662 GCA_964405625.1 uncultured Bryobacterales bacterium | reverse complement strand
CTCGCCGCTGCGCACCACCGCCGTCGAACGGCCCTCGGCGTCGAGCAGATCGAGCCCCACCAGCTCGGCGCGCTGATCGCCATGGCGCGGAAACTCATCGAGCAGCCCAGCCTCGTCAGCCTCCTCGCGCAGAGCGTCCACGATCATCTCGTTGTAGCGGTAGATTGTTGAAAGCGGCTCGCCGCGCAAGACAATCGAGCCTTCGTCCACCACCAGCACCTCATCGGCGCGCTCGCTCAACATGCGCTGATCCTGCGACACCAGCAGGATCAGCCGTCCCTGTTTGGCCAGCCGGTTCAGCTCGCCGATCACCCCGGTGCGGTATAACGGCGTTGTCAGCGCCAGACACGGACCGATGGCGATGGTCTCCGCCTCGGACTGCAACGCGGCGTCGATCCAGTACTCGATCGCTTCGATGTCGGCGGAGTGGAAGGTCGGCGCGGCCAAAAAGAACGACGTGCGGTCGATCTCACCTTCGTCCGGCGAAATAGAACCGGCGGCGAGCTCGATCAGCAGTTGCAGCTCGCCCGGCTCGGCGCCGGTAATGCCGACGACGATGCCGCCGGGGAGCTCGAAGTCGGCTTCGATGACGAGGTCCTGCACCTCACAGCAGACGTTGCGGAAAGTGAGAGCCATCGCTCCAGTGTAAGCGCTCCGCCCTTGCCCCCGGACCATGCCATTGGCGACAATTCCCCTGCGTGCCTGCAACTGAGAATTACCTGGCGATCGACCTGGGGGCCGGCAGCGGCCGTGTGATGCTCGGCGCCTTCGACGGCGTCGGGATCAACCTCGAAGAGCTGCACCGCTTCCCCAACTTCAGCGTCCGGACGCTCGACAGCCTGCACTGGAGCGTGTTGCGGATGTGGCAGGAGATCCTGTCGGGCCTACGCATCGCCGCCAAGCGCAACCCGGCGGCGCTGGGCGTGGACGCTTGGGGCGTTGATTTCGCGCTCCTGGACCGCACCGGCGAGCTGGTCGGCAATCCCTTCTGCTACCGCGACCCGCGCACCCAGGGCGCGATGGCGCAGGTGTTGGAGCGGGTCTCGCGCGAGGAGATTTTTGAGCACACCGGCCTCCAGTTCATGGAGATCAACTCGCTTTATCAGCTCTGGTCGATGCGCGGCGCCCCGGCGTTGGAATCGGCTGACGCGCTGTTGATGATCCCGGACCTATTCCATTACTGGTTCACCGGCCGCAAAGCCTGCGAGCTGACCGACGCCTCGACCACGCAGTTTTACAACCCGCGCACGAAGGACTGGGCGCGCACGCTGCTCGACACGCTCGGGTTGCCGACCGCGCCGCTCCAGGAGATCGTGGCGCCGGGAACGCGGCTCGGTCCGTTGCTGGCGAGCGTCGCCGAAGAGACCGGCCTGAACGGGCTGACCGTGGTGGCGCCGGGCGCGCACGATACGGCTTCGGCCGTCGTGGCCACGCCGGCCCAGGGCGCCCCCGGCGAGTGGGCGTACTTGAGCTCGGGGACTTGGTCGTTGCTCGGCGCGGAGCTGCCCGAGCCCGCCGTCACGCCGACGGCCTTGGCGAAGAATTTCACGAACGAGGGCGGCGTTGACGGCACGACCCGCCTGTTGAAAAACATCTGCGGGCTCTGGCTGGTGGAGGAGTGCCGCCGCGAGTGGGCCAAGCGCGGCGAGGACGTCTCCTACCAGGAGCTGATCGTCGGCGCCAAGGCCGCCGAGCCGTTCCGGGCGCTGATTGACGTGGACGACCCGAGCTTCGTCGCGCCGGGCGACATGCCGCGGCGCATCCGCGACTACTGCGCTCGGACCTCGCAGCCGCAACCGGAGACGCCGGGTCAACTTGGCCGGGTGATTTTTGAGAGCTTGGCCCTGAAGTACCGTCTAACGCTGGCGGACCTGGCCGAGATTACCGGCCGCCCGGCCAAGACCCTGCACATCGTTGGGGGCGGCTCCCAGAACCGCCTGCTGTGCCAGTACGCCGCCGACGCCTGCGGCGTCGAGGTGGTGGCTGGGCCGGTGGAGGCCACCGCGCTGGGCAACGTGTTGGTGCAGGCGATGGGGTTGGGCCGGGTCAAGGGACTGGTCGAGGCGCGCGAAATTGTAAGGCGCTCGTTCAAGTTGTTGCGCTACGAGCCGACGCCCGCCGAGGGCTGGGACGAGGCCGCCGGGCGCCTGCGGGAGCTGTTGCGCTCGCAAACAGGCTGAGGCGGCGCTATGCTGAGCCGGCAGGGGTTGATGCGGCGCTGTTTCCTACTGTTGGCGTTGGCTGTCGTGGCCGTCGGTTCCGCCGGAGCCGGCCCGGCGACCAGGCTGGTGTGGTCGGACGCGAGCACCAACCTGCTGGGGGCGCCTTCGCCGGACGGCAAGCTCATCAGCTATGTCGAGCCCGCTACGGGCGACCTGGCCGTCTACGAGATCGCCTCCGGCCGTAAGCGACCGCTCACCCGCAACCCGCCCGACGCCGAGACCTTCGCCTATTTTTCCGTCTTTTCGCGCGACTCCTCGCGGCTGGCGTACGCCTGGTTCAACGAGCAGGGCTTTTATGAGATCTGGACGGTCGATGTAGCCGGCGGCAAACCCAAAAAACTCTACAGCAACCCCGAAACCGGCTTTGTGCAGCCCTGCGACTGGTCGCTGGACGGCAAGCAGATCCTGACGCTGTTCTTTCGCAAGGACAACGTCAGCCAGATCGCCCTGGTGGACGCCGAAACCGGCGCGGCGCGGGTGCTCAAGACGCTGAGCTGGTTCTACCCCAAGAAGATCAGCTTCTCTCCCGACGGCCGCTTTATCCTGTACGACTCAATCCTCGGCCGCGAGGAGAGTGCGCGCGACATTCTGCTGCTCGACGCCGACGGCGGCGCCGAGCGCAAGCTCATCGGGCACCCGGCTGATGACAATTTCCCGGTCTGGAGCCCGTCGGGCGAACAGGTGGTTTTTGCCAGCGACCGCTCCGGCGACATGGATCTTTGGCGCGTGGAGGTTCGCGACGGCGAGGCTGCTGGTGAGCCCGAGCGCATCGCCCACAGCGTGGGCCGGGCGCTGCCGATGGGTATTACGCGGGACGGGCTTTACTACTACGGACTGCGCGCCGGGCGCTCGGACGTGATGACGGCGCCACGGACCGGCAAAGGGTTCGGGGAGGCGTCGATGGCGGGCCTGCGCAGCGTGGGGAAGAACACCGCTCCGGCTTGGTCCAGCGACGGCAAGCGGCTGGCGTTTTTGACGCAGCTCGGCACGGAAAACTACGGGCGGGAGTCGCGGGGCGTGGTCGTCTGGGTCCCCAGCACCCGGCAGGAGTCGGTGCTCGTCCCCAGTTTGGCCGTGATCTCGCAACTGCGCTGGTCGCCCGATGACTCGCGTCTGCTGGCGTCGGGTAGTGACGGGCGGGGCCGCTCCGGGCTGTTTGCGGTGGACCCGGACAGCGGCGCGGCGACCGGACTGGTGCGCGTCCACGGCGGCGACCCTCGCGGGCTGGAGGGCGCCTGGCTGAACGACACGGCTGTCGCCTACATCGCCGCCGACCGCGGGCGCATCGAGCGTTACGACCTGGAGACGCGCGAGACGGCCGCGCTGTGGGAGGCCGAGCCCGGCGTGGCTCTGCACCACTTGGCGGCGAGCGCCGACGGCGACTGGGTGGTGTTCGGCGCGGGCGACACGGAGACGGCGCGGCGGGTCATTGCGGTGCGGTTGGAGGATGGAGAGCAGCGCCTGTTGCTGAATCTGGCGGGCGGCGGCGAGGCGACGGCGGTGGAGATTGCGGACGGGGACGCCTACGTGACCGTACGGCAAAGCCGCGAGACAGCCGTCTGGCGGCTGGGCCTGGAGGGCGGCCCGGCCGAGACGACGACGTTTCCGGCTGGCCCGCGCCTGTCCTCGCAAGGCGCCGCAGCGTGGGTAGACAGCGACCAGCGCTCGGAGATTTGGGCGCTGGAAGGGTGGGCCAAGTAGGGGCGGAGGGAAGGCCCCACAGTCCGCACGATTCTTGAGCTTCACCCGGTTTTGGGCGGCCTTCCGGCCGCCCATCCGCGCCCCAGTTACGCTTTCGCCTTGACGGCATTCAAGATGATCTCAACCGCCTCAATGAGCTTCTCTTGCTTTGCTTTTGCAGCTCGTTTGGCTTGAAGTTGGAGCATATCTCGGTAAGCGCCGATACCGCCCGTCACCGAGTCGCGTTGGGCGGGCGAGCCCGTCAGCACCTTGTTGTATGCGGCCGCGATCGCCTCGGCCTCCTTCTTGGTCAGATCCCCGTCATAGAGGCCCCGTATCAACCGGCAGTCGATCGGCATGACCGCCGTCCAGAAATCAGGGTCCGTCTCAGCCTTTTTCGTGGCGTTCACGGCGGCGGTATCCAGCGCCTCTTGATAGTCAAACTTCCCGCCGCCCAGCGTCAAGGATGTGCGGGCCTGGTCAGCAGGCTGCAGACCCAGCTCGACGCCGAGCCAGACCGTTAGCGGGTAGGCCTCGTCTAAATGCTCGTGCTTGAGCTTCAAGCTGTAGGCTTTTTGATAGTGCTCAGCCGCCTTCTTCAGGTCGCCCGGAAGTTTCTTCGTTCGCTTGCCGTGCAACCGGCGGTAGCTGCCCCCGACAAGGCTGTGCCTCTCGGCAGTCTCTTCCATCTTGACCAGCAGCTCGAGATCTTCCAGGCCTTTCCGAATCAGGCGTACGGCTTCGGCCTCGTCGGCTTCCTCCCGACCCATGCGAACCCGAAGATTCCCGCGCTGTTCGAGAATGCGAACCGGAGCGTCAGCTCTCTCCGGACGCAAGGCACGATCGTAGGCCTCGACGGCCTCGGCAAACATTCCGACTTCTCGATAGGCCTCCCCAATAGCGGCGTTGAGAATCGAGGACGACACAAGCCATGTCGGCGGCATTTTCTCGACGAGACGCTTGATGCGCTCCCTGAGCTCGCCTTGTCTTTCAGCGCCGACGGCTTTGGCCTGGTGCCGAATCGCGTCAAAATCGAGGGCGGCGTGGTCCGGGCTGACGTAGTCTGTTTCCGTCCGCCGGGAGCCGCTGCGCCGCGACTTGAACCGCAGCCTGTAGGTTGGGTCGCCGTAGCACTGGTAGGCGCCGAAAGTGTTCACGCGCCGGTGCAGCTCATAGGTCCGGGCCCGCGCGCACTTTACGGCTACGCCGAACTGCTCGCCAGAGAGCATGCGCTGATAGAATTCCTGGGCGAACGTCAACGCCGCGGCGTCGTCCACGGCCCAGCCGGCGGCCACCACGACGCTGACGCCGTCGCGGATAAACTGCTCACCCAGGTTGGCGGCCAACTGGTTGAATTTTTGGCTGCTCTCCGGCCCCACCGCCCCCAGGTAACAGCAGTTGATGAAGACCAGCTCGGGAATGGCGGGAAGCTGCGCGACGACGGCGGGCGTCAGGTAAAGGCCGTCTCCAATGACCATGCCCGTCCTGCTGGCGCCCTGAAGGACAGCGCCAGAGCTCTGATCAGGGTCGATTTCACCATGACCGGCCAGATGCAGGATCTGGTACGGCTTGGCGAACAGCGCCATCTGAATCTCGTCCGCCTCGGTAGCGATGCTGGCCGTCACATCAAGATTGGCTCCCCGTAACTGGTCGCGGACCTCGTTGGCCTCACGCTCGGCGCCGGGAAGGTCCGGCAGGTGGCTGGGTGGATTTCCCACCACCAGGGCCGATTCAATCAAGACCTCGGCCGGCTGCCGTCCGCGTTGCTCGGAAGTCAGTTGACGAATCAGTCCCGTGCGAGTCGACAGCGGCTGAGTGGCGCCGGTTGTCCGGTCGTGCAGCAGCTCCCAGGGGTACTCCGCCGCCTCCGGGCCAAGAACGAGCACCAGGTTGCGCTCCTCGAGCGCCATCGGCTTCAGATCGTTGGGCAACAGCAGGTGAAAGAGCGTGTTGGCCACCTGATCATTCCAGGTCGGCCTGGTGACAGCCATCTTAACGAAGCGCCGAACGTTTTCTAGCTGCATCGGCAGCACGTCCACGTCCGCCCGCGCCCGCCCGGTCATCGTGGTGAACGACAACGCCTCGCGCGTGCCGTGACTGGAAATCTGGACCCGGTGCCACCATTCGGCGTCTGAGTCGGGCGGGACCCGAGAGTGACCGGACTCGCCGCTGCGTAGCTCCGAAGCTACCGTGATGCTGCGGCTCAGCGACTCCTCCTTGCCGAGTTTGAGCACAATCTGCGCTGCATGGATGGCGCGGTCCCGATAGAGCTCGATGAAACTCAAGTTGCTGATCCGAACCCACTCGTCGAGACGCTGCTCCGCCAGCGCCGCGTTGGCCCGAAGCACGCCTTTCAGGATCGAGGTGATCGACTCCGCCGCTGTCAATCCGCCGAACTCCGAGCCGATCACTAAGCTGCACAAAGGCGCCTCCACTGGGCGCTCCGGCGGCTGGTCGCCCCGCGCTTTTTCTTCTTCGGCGAGTTGCATGGCGTAGCGCAGAGCGCCGTTGGCCACGCTCGTCTCCAGACCGCTTGGCAACAACCGTCCGATCGGGCCCAGTCCCACGATGACGGCGCCGGCGCGATGCAGCGGGTCGACGTCCTCGGTCCTGTCCTTGAGCACGACCTCGCTGCTGCCGATCTTTCCGGCGTACAGACCCAACGCCAGACGATCGGTGAGGCGTCCCTTCAGCTTGTAGTCAAGAGCCGCTTCCGCTCCGAAGATTGCGTCGCCGTCGTGGTGCCCGGCCAGCACCGGA
>CAYOPA010000314.1:0-6668 GCA_964405625.1 uncultured Bryobacterales bacterium | reverse complement strand
AGTTCGTGTTCATCGGCACCGAGCAGGCCGCCATCACCGACGCCGCCGGCTGGGGGGTCGATCAGGCGTACTCGATCCGCTTCTCCGCCGCCCGGGCCGACAGCGTCCAGGGATCGTGGAAGGCCCTGAGCGGGTTGTCGTCGCGGATCCGCGACCTCGAAGCACCATCGCCGTCGGGTTTCACGGAGGAGGAGCGGGAGGGGGCGGGGGATCTGAATCGGGGGCTCTTTGAGCCGAACAGAGGCCCGCTTCCAACTTAAGCTCAGCTGGATTGTCGGCGTCGATATGACATCGCCTTCGTGCTAAGTCAGTTAGGCAACGCTCTGCTGGCTAGGTAAACAAATCTCTTGTTGCACAGGCGATCGCCTGGATCTCCGCGTCAATGATCCTGCGGCGAGACGCACGCAATCTTAAATAGCCAAGCCGCTGGGCGATAGCTTCTACGGGCTCAATAGCCAACTGGCTCGTACTCAACGTCTGCTTGATGAGGTCCAGACGTTCGGGGGGCGGAACCTCCTCCCAATCACGCCGCCGCCCGTACGCCTCCGTATCGCGGAACGGGAACCGCTCCACGGGAACTTGACCGCTGGCCCAGCACACCAATGTGTCACCCGTACCGCTGGTGGTCCGCGCGTCGCCCAAGGCAGTGCGAATTTGATCACGGATCTTGCGGCCGCAGCGGAGTTGATGGTCGGCTGCGATTTGTTTCGCAAGCACTTCAAACAGAATGGGCCCTTCGCGATCAACCAGGGCCAGCACAAGCTCGGTGAGCGTGTGGCGATAGGTCTCCAGGTAGAACAATTCGCGCAAATCCTCGCTCTCTTGCACCACTCGAATCTGGTCTCCGCGACAAGCGGACGATTCATGATGTTCAGCATTTGGTTCGACGTCTTGACGCTCCTCCACCAAGGTGGCTGGAGGATCTGATGTTCCGCGTTCTACGCCGTCAGGCTCTAATTCCGTTTCCTCTCGCTCGACCTCTCGTTCCCGCTGACGCTCCCGATCTTCTTCGAGCAGGCTCTCGAGCTGTCGGTGCAGCGAAGCCATGCTGGCCGAACCGTCTTGGAAAAAATCGGTGGACCACACACGCAGCAGGTTCCAACCCAGGTGCTCAAGCACGCTCTGCCGTACCAGGTCGCGGTCGCGTGCCGTCGGGCTTCGGTGATATGTGGTCCCGTCGCACTCGACGCCGGCCAGAAAACGTCCGGGCTCGTCCGGGTGCACCACGCCTAGATCGATGCGGAACCGCGATACGCCCACCTGCGTGACGACGGCCCAGCCCAAGGCACGCAGTTGCTTCGCCACCGCCGCCTCAAAAGGTGAATCAAAGTCGTCGGGCCCACCCGTCGCGGTCACAGCTTCGGCGATCGCTACGGGGCCGCGCTGCGCAAACTCAAGAAAGTGCTTCAGGTCACGCAGACCCTCAGACTTGCTGCGATTGAGGTCGATCATCGACGGTTCAAAGCTGGTAAAGATCACCATCTCCGACGCGGCGCGGGTGATCGCCACATTGAGACGCCGCTGTCCGCCCGCTTTGTTCAATGGTCCGAAATTCAGTGGCATAGCCCGTGCCCCCGGTTCGGTGGGGCCGTAGCCGACGCTCAAGAGGATCACATCCCGCTGATCCCCCTGAACGGTCTCGAGGTTTTTTACGAAGACCGGCTCGTCTACTTCGTCCTCATTGAAGAACGGCTCCAGGCTGGGATCCGCCCGACGCTCGTCGTCGAGGAGGTTCTCGATCTGCATCTGCTGCTTGAGATTGAAGGTGACGATGCCGATGCTTTGCCGCTGGTCCTCAGGAAGGCGAAGACGACGCACTACCTCGGCGACTAGGGCCCGGGCCTCGGGCACATTGATTCCCCCGCCGGTGCCGCTTTGGTACTTGCCTTCGACGACGCGAAGGCTGACAGCGCTGGCCGCGGTATCGGCGGAGGGATAGGTCACAAGCTCGCTGTCGTAGTACCGGTGATTCGAAAATGCAATGAGGCTTTCGTGCCGGCTGCGATAGTGACCGGTCAGGCGGTGAGTGCGTACGCCCCCGGCCATCGCTTCGTCGAGAATGCTCTCGAGGTCTTCAACTTCTCCTCCGTCGTCCTCGCCGTCAGGGGCCGGGCCCTTCTGAAAGAACGATGTCGGGGGCATCTGCTTGGGGTCTCCGACGATAACGGCGTTCTGCCCTCGGGCCAAGGCACCGATTGCGTCCCACACACAAATTTGCGACGCCTCGTCAAAAACCACGAGGTCAAAAGGCGGACGGCTGGCCGACACGTATTGCGCCACCGACATCGGGCTCATCAGCACGCACGGGGTCAGGTGACGCACCGCGTGGTCGGCTTTCTCGAGTAGCTCGCGAACCGGCATGTGGCCGCGCTGCCGCTGGAGTTGCCGATGGATTAGGTTGTAGCCCTCAGGTCGATTGGGGTCATCAAAGTCGGGCACGCCGCGTCGCAATCGATGGCGGATGACAGCGGCAGCTTCGGCTTCTCGCTGTTCGAGCAGGTCCCTGAATTCGCGCAAATAGCGGTGATGCTGATCGGCATAGAACGTCCGCAGCCGTATATCGGCGTCCAGGACTTTGGGGGCGAGCCACCGGGCGTAACCCACATCAAAGGCCGCACGCGCCGCTTCAGGGGCGATTTCGCCTTCGGCTAACGCCTCCACCGCGTGGTCGAGCCGCAACAAGCCCGCCGTCTCGCAGCAGGCGATCCAACGGCACCACACCCTGATCCTCGGCCAAGCGTCCAAACGCCTTCGACACCGAGCGGCGATGACCTCCAACGATTGGGCGCGATCCAGCGTCTCCTGAGCGAGCCGCTGCCATGCCATTTGCGCTACGTCATAGCGTTTCGATGCGGCATACAGCTCATCGCCGAGGATACGGAGCGGGGTGTTGGGCTTGACCAGCGCTTTGCCGTCGACCAGCAACGCTCTAGCCGCAGCACGCAGAGGAGAAAGCTCCAATGGCGACGTGGCGAGCTGATCCACCAGAGCCCGCACAGTCTCGGCGATCTGAATCTTCTTTTTGAGCTTCGCAGGATCGGTCCGTAGGCCTTCCCAGGGATGACCTGGAACCAACCGTTGCCGCAAGTCGTCGCATCGCTGCTCGACGTCCTTCATCTGCATGAGTAGCGGCAGGTCCTCCTCAGGTCGCAATCCGGTACCGGCGGTCGCCAAGGCGTTGACTTTGGCTTGGATTCTCAGCGACTGGATCAGGCGGATCGGCCCGATCGCTTCGCCGGCGCGCTTCCAGCCACTGTTCCACTCGGGAATACGGGGATCCAAATGTGCCTGATCACTTACCGGCTGCGACAAGCGACTACGCAGCTCACCGAAGGCGGACGACAGCTCCGCCAAAGCGCGAAGGACCTTGAATTGAGTCTCGGCGTCGTCGGTCAGGGCGAAACCCAGATCCATGACGTTCGCTTGGCCCAGAGAGGGGGTGAAGGCCGCTAACCGCTTTAGACCTCTCGCGTCCTGCCGTTTGAATGGGAGTCCCGTGTCGTGGACCAAACGCATGGCCGCTTCCCGCAGTGCGTCCGCCGCCGTGGCCAACTCAGCTAAGGCTTCGCACGCCTCGTCCTGCCAGCCGTTCGACCACGCGGAGTAGTTGATGCCGGTGAAGGCCTCACGATCCGCCGCGGAAACATGCCGCGCAGCGTCAGCCAATTCACCGACCGCTCGCTGTCGCTCGGCCAGGCCTTCCGGATCTCTGGCGGGGTCCGCGCCCACCTCCGCGCCCCAGTCCAGCTTGATAGCGGGCGTATCGTCGCCACGGGCCTGAATGACGCGGCCCGTGGCGACATGGGGTGTGAGCCCGGTGGCCACCGGCCGGTGCAGCGCTTCCACCGTGCCGTTGAGGACCTCGGTCAGCTCGCGGACCCGTTGCGAACTCTTGCTCCACCGCTCGGCCGCGTCAACGCCGCCGTCACGCCATGCAACCTTGAGCTGGTCGAGTACATCTTTTTTGTTGGATTTGTTGGAGTGCAACTGCAAGCAGAAGTTGCCGAGGCCGGCTTTGTTCAGGCGTTCGTAAACCTGATCCAGGGCAGTCCGCTTCTCCGAAACAAACAAGATGCTCCGACCCAGCGCCATGTTGTGGGCGATCAGGTTGGCGATGGTCTGCGATTTACCGGTACCCGGCGGCCCTTCCAAAACCAAGTCGCCACCCACCTCCGACGCGTGTACCGCAGCGATCTGGGACCCGTCGGCGGACATGGGTAGAAAGAGGTTGGCCGGGTCAATCATCCGGTCGAGGTCACGGGTTGCCGTCGGACTTGCCGAGTGCGGGTAGCAAGCGCGTGGATCATCGATGAAATGCCGGATCAATCGGCTCCGACGCATCGCGTCGATGTTCGCGTCCAGGTCTTTCCACATTAGAAACTTGGCGAAGGAGAATGTGCTGAGTACCAGCTCATCGACGACTTCGAATCCGGGCATTTCGCGGACCGCACGCCGCAGCGTCTCGAAGATCGCCTGAACGTTCACGCCGTGCTCGTCTTGCGGCAGGTCCCCTTCGAGTTGGGGCAGGCGCAACGCGAAGTCTCGCCGCAGCAATTCCAACAACGTGAGATTGAAAACTGTGGGGTCCGCGTGACCGCGCAAGGAAAATGGTGAGTTGGCACTCCGCCGCTCGAGGGTGACCGGCAGCAGAATCAACGGTGCCCGGTAGGAGCGGGTCGCCTGCGGCGTCTCCCTCCACTTGAGCATGCCGATCGCCAAAAACAGCGTGTTCGCGCCGCCTTCGGCGAGGTCGGCTTTGGCCTTCCGATACAGCGCGGTCAGGCCATTGGTCAGCTGCGGTTTTGAGAGGTTCGCCGCAAGTTCGCCGCGATCAAACACGCTCTGCAGCACATCCTGATCGAGGGATCGGCCCGTGCTCCGTGCGTAGAGATTGACGTCGCGGGCCTCACCGGTATCTCCTTCCTGCTTCAATGGATGAAATCGGAATCGGTCACCGCGGGACAGACCGTCTTCGAGTGCACCGACGTCCGGGCAGTCCAGCTTGATCGCCGAAACACTTTCCTTGAGATTGAGGAGACGGTTGCGTTTGGTGAGGTCCAGAAGTTGAAGCTTCCAGCGCTCAAGTCGATCCTTCGGCGTTTCGGGTGCCGGGGCGTCCGCCGCGGCATCGGCGTCAAATGCCCCGAGCTCTGGCGCCGCTTCGAGGGCGGACGGTCCTGAATCGCCCGCATCGAGCGGTTTAACAACCGGGACCGTGCCGTCGGAACTCAAATCCAAGGGGCGAATCTTTTCGTCCCGCACCCGCTTGAAGTCGATCGCGTGCCGGAAGCGGAGCTCCTCCGCCTCCGCGAGCTGTTTCGCCCCGTTCTGAATCGCTTCCGAAAAACTCGCCCGGTTCGCGGCCATCGCCAGCGTGCTCTCGAACACGATGAGTTCATTGAGCTGGAGGTGCTTTCGAAGCTGGCCCGCTTCGAACACTTGAAGGTCCCCCAGCCGATGCGGCTGGAGCCAGACGCCCGGAAACACATGGCCGTCCGTGAAAACCGCGATGGCGTGTAGACCCGCTGCTTCCAGCGCCGCCGCGAACAGCAGCGTCGTGTCCAGACATGTCGCTAGGCCCTGCCGCAGAACGTCCGAGGGCGTACGGACTTTCTGGCCATTCTGCTCGAAGCTCGCCGGCGGCTCGGCATAGACCCACCCGCGAGCACCAACCGCCGACCAGATCGCCGACGCCATCTGCCACACGCGTGAACGATCCTTGGCTTGGTAGCCCTCGAACGACTTCTTATGCCCCGCGCGCTCCAGCACATCGGCCGCCGTGCGTAACAAGATGCTGACCGCCGGGTCGTTGGGCATGACAAACGCCCCCAGCAACTGCGGCATCTCGTATTGGCCGCCACCCCACTCGTTGCGAGCCAGCCCCACGACCGACGATCGCGAGGTGGCTACAAGTTCACCGCGGTCGTTCGTTAGCGCGAGGGTCACTTCCGCTCGCAGGCTCTCTTTTAGCTGCGCAAGTTCGCCGCCGACCAGATCCACCTTCAGATCGCGAATGCGGACACTACCGCCGGCCGCAACCCGGTCGAGGGTCCACGAGCGCGGCCGCAGGAGCGGTGGCTCGCAGTTCAGGTCCAGCCGGGCACCGCTGAGTTGGTCGGGACCTGGATTGTCGATACGTAGCTCGGCCAGCACTGGAACGTCGTTCTGATAACCGGCAAAACTCAAGCGATCACGCAGCGTCGCCACGATCACGGGTGGGGCTCCAACCGCAGCATCGCGGCTGCCGACCTGGTCGACAGGGGTTGGAGGGGAGTCTGCACCGAACGGCGACGCACTGTTTTCAAGCATGCTGGTTCCACCGAAAGATTGATATGCCGGACCTTATCATCGTGTCGGAGACATGTGAAGAAAAATGTGCTTCCCAGATTCACGGATTGTTGGAGGGCAAATGGCTTCTCAAGGCGCTCAATAGGAAGTCCGACAGGGTCACCCGCAATATTTTGATCCGTCCGCGGCGGAGGGTCCACACTTTGGTGCCGCAGTCGATTGCTTCAATGAGGCCGTGCTCGGGTGAGCACGGAAACGGTTCGGCTGGCCGCCGATTCGATCGCCTCCGAAGCGCTTCAATGAGGCCGTGCTCGGGTGAGCACGGAAACAAACTTGACGGCTACGTGGTCAGGCAGAACAAACGTGCTTCAATGAGGCCG
>CAYOPA010000313.1:0-6669 GCA_964405625.1 uncultured Bryobacterales bacterium | reverse complement strand
GAGCCACTGCGAGCCTCCTGTTCTCCAGGAACAGGTTGCCACATCTTTTTAAGTGAAAAGTATTGCGGCTAAATGGTGCCCGGGGCGGGACTCGAACCCGCATGCTCCTTTCGGAACGAGGGATTTTAAGTCCCCTGCGTCTGCCAATTCCGCCACCCGGGCATGTTGAAAACAAAGAGCTTGGTAGGCAAGTGCGACCAGCTTCTCTGTGACTGCGCCCACTTTTGCGCCTACCCTCGCCCGACTCGTCTCGATCTGCTTGCGGTTGAGTTCCTCCAAGCGCGAGAACGCCAGTTCCACCGTCTCCGGCGACGGATGCACGTCGCGCTGCGAGACCGTCTGGCGACGCTGACGAAGAACACGATCCAGCCTCAGGCCGGCCTGCCCACGTTCGACCAGCTTACCGTCCCCACGCCGCCGCGGAAGCGCGGCTGCCTGGGGGCGGTCCGGCGACGCCACGAGCCATTCGCGGTCCTCCCGTCTCCCAGAACAGGATACCGCGCAAACGTTGTTAAGTGAAGGGTATTGGGGCTAGGCCACCTCGTACGGCTCAATCACCTCCACCGCGTTGCCCCCCGCGTCGTGGAGATAAACGGAGCGGGAACCATCGCGATGGGTGACCAGCTCGCCAAACTTCGCGGCGTCGTCTCGGCGTACGGCCACGTGGGGCGGGTGCTGCTCGGGAATCACCAGCGCCAGAGCGGCGTTATGGAAACGCAGCAGCGCCCAGGTCTCGTCTTGATAGTCGACCTGACAGGCAAATCGCGAGCGGTACCATTCCACCGAGGCTGCGATATCGGAGACCGCCACGGCGACATGATCGAGCGTGTCCAGGTTCGGCAAAGTGCTCTTGTCTTCCACGCTGTTCGAGCCTCCACCCGCAGCATAGCAACCGCTCGAGATCGGCGCGGCTAGGTTCGGTTAACACTAACCTTCATCCCGCTAGATACAGCCCATGCCGGGCACACTGGCGCTCGGCGCGAAGTAACTTGTCGGGCCACGGGGCCTGGCCATGCTCTCGCTTGTGAGATGAGGGTTCGAGTCGACGGGGATGACGCGATCACACGCGAGCGCCCGGGCTTTACTTCCGGGCGACCACCGTGATCTCAATCCGAGCCTTGCCCACCAGGCTGGCCACGCCGACCGTGGTCCGTCCGGGGCGGTCCTTCTTGAAGTACTGGGTGTAGACGGCGTTCATCTTGGGGAAATCGGCGATGTCCGTGAGGTAGACCTTGGCGTCAACGACGTCGGAAAAGTCCATGCCGGCGGCCTTGAGAATCAGCTCAATCCGCTTGAAGGTCTGGTGCACCTCGGCGTCGAAGTCGGCCGGGTACTCGCCCGTCTTGAGGTCGCCGCCGGTCTGGCCGGCGCAGTAGAGCGTCCCGTCAATCAAGACGCCGGGGCTGAAGGGCATGTCGGCCCGGAACTCGGGCGGATAGATGATCTTCTTGTCGGCGGCCGCAACCGAAACGACGCTCAGCAGGGCGAGCAGAAGCAGGTTTTTCAACATATCGAGAATTCTCCTCTCTGGGCCATTGTACCGGCTCGGCTTATTCGGCGAGCAGTTCCCGCACGAGCGGGGCCAGCGCGACGCCCAGCTTGAGTTGATCCTCGGCCTCCAGGTGAATGCCGTCGGCGTCGGAGGCGCGCACCACGGAGCCGGCGTCAAAAAAGGCGCAACCGCGCGCCGCGGCGTGCTCGCGGTAGCGGGCGGGCAGGCGGCCGCATTTCTCGGCGGCGCCCTCAAACATCTCCGCAAACTCCGTCAGCTTGCCCAGCGGCGGCGGCGAGACGAGCAGCGCCCGCGGCGGTCCGCCGTTGGATCCGGTCCCGCTCCGGACGATCATATCGAGCAGCAGCCCCACACTGCGGCCAATGTCGAACGCCGACACCGAAAACCGCTTCTTCAAGTCGTTCGTCCCGAGCATCAAGACCACAACGTCCAGCGGGTGATGGCTCAGCAGGCACGCCGGCAGGTAAGCCTTGCCGCAGCGGTGCTCCTCGATCGGGTCGTCCCAGACCGTCGTGCGGCCGTTGAGGCCTTCGGGGATCACCAATACGTCTGGCCCGAGCTCCGCCGCCAATACGTTCGGCCAGCGGCTTTCCGGCGGATGCCGGGCGGTGGAGTGCGGGCTGCGGCCCCAGGTGTTGGAATCGCCGAAGCAGAGCACGGTTTTCATGCGCCCATGGTATGGCATGCTGTTGGGCCGGAGGAGCATTCCGCCCATGAGCTTGAAAATCGCGATTGTGACCGGAGACGCAGGCGAGAGCTACGAGGCTCTTTACGCCTGGCACCGCTTTCTGGAAGAAGGATGGACGGCCCACATCGTGGCGCCCAGCCGCCGACGGCTGCACCTGGTGATGCATGACTTCGAGCCCGGCTGGGACACCTACGTCGAGCGGCCGGGGTATGGGTTGGAAGCGCATCGCAGCATCGACGAGATCGCGGGCGACGGCTACGACGCGCTGCTGGCGATCGGCGGCCGCGCGCCGGAGTATCTGCGCCACAACGAGCGCCTGCTGGCCGTTGTCCGCGAAATGCACGGGCAGGGCAAGCCGTTGCTGGCGATTTGCCACGGCATTCAGGTGCTGATCGCGGCGGGCGTGGTGAAGTCCAAGCGCGTCACCTGCTACGTCCACGTTCGCTCGGAGGCCGAGGCCGCCGGAGCCGTCTTTGTCGACGAGCAGGCTGTGGTGGACGGCGCGCTCGTGACCGGGCAGACATGGGAGTCGCACCCGCAATTCTACCGGGAAGCGTTTCGATTATTGCGCGCCCGAATGTCGCAACAATCCTGACTATTTTTCGGGGTATACTCGTAACCTCCGGTCCGGCTCATCGTCGCGACCAACGAGCCGCGGCAACGGCGCGGCCGACCGCCAACCGCACGTCATGGCGATGCACGATCCGCCGGGATACAGGGCCGAGCCGTCCGCGGGCAAGCCTATTCCCTCCGACGTGGCCGTCAAACCGCCCCGGCCGAAGCCGGAGCCGCCGATTCGCCGCCGCCGCAACACGGTTTCTGACTGGGTATTGGTCGCAATCTGCCTGGCGGGAGCCCTCTACGGGATGCAATCCGCGCTGCGGCGCGCCGCGGGAGAGATGCTGCTCAGCGGCGGTTCGCTGGAGCGGGCGGAGCTTGCAACGCGGATCACCCCCGACAACCCGCTGGCCTGGAAGCGGCTGGCCCGGACCCTGCCCGACGGAGCCGCCGCGTTGCGGCGAGCCGCTGATCTCCAGCCCGGCGCGGCCGAGCCATGGATCGATCTGGCCCTGGAGCTCGAATCCAACCATGATCTCGACGGCGCCGAGCAGGCGCTGCAACACGCCGCAGCGCTTGACGCGCGGTTTACGCCGCGCTGGGCGCTGGCGAACTTTTATCTGCGGCGCGGCCGAGAGGATGATTTTTGGACGTCGATCCGCGGCGCCGTCGCCGCTGATCCGGCCCGGACGCCCTCGGCGGCCGCCCTGTGTTGGCGGGCTTTCGACGACCCCGACCAGATCTTGGAGCGTGCGATTCCCGCCGAGCCCGAGCCGCTGCGAGCCTATTTGAGTTACCTGATCGACGAGCGCCGGTTGGCCGCCCTACCGCAAGTCTGGGAACGTTTTGAGCCCAACCTCGGCGCGGCGGATCTGCCCTTGATGGCGGACCTTCTCGACGACCTGCTCGCGGCGGGCGATGTCGATTTCGCGCTGGCCGTGTGGCGGTCCATGCTCAGCCGCGGCTTGCTGGATTACCAGCCGCCGGCTCTGCCCGACGGCCCCTATTTGACCAACGCCGACTTCGCCGGTTCGGTCTCGGGAGTGGGTTTGGACTGGCGGCTCGCGCCGGCTCCCGGCGTCGGGCGGGGACGCCGCGCGGAGCCGGGCGCGCAACCTTCGCTGGAGCTCCTCTTCAGCGGCAACCAATCGGAACGAACCCTGCTGCTGGCGCAGGTGGTCCCAGTCCCTGAAGGCGAAGATCTGACCTTTACGTTCGAGTACACCACCCGGCTGCTCCCCGTGGCGACCGGCGTCGGCTGGCGGGTCCGCGACCACGTCAGCGAAGGCGTGCTTGCCGAAGCGATAGCGCTACCTGCCGCCGAAGAGCGCTGGGAGCGGGGTGAGCTACGATTCCGTGCGCCGGCCGGCGTGCGGCTGGCGCGGCTGGAGCTCTTCTACGAGCGAGCCTCGGGCCCGGAGCGGCATGAGGGCCGCTTGATGCTGCGTGGGCTGGACTTGAAACGGGCCGGGGCGGAGGCCGAGCGGAATTGAGCCCGTCGTCCACGTTCTACATCCTTCGATTCCGCACCGCCCAGGCGCTGCTGGGATTGATTGCGCTGGCCGTCTTTGCCTTCGGCGCTGTTGACGTGTGGGCGTTTTCAGTGATCGCCGCCGCCACGCTGGGCCTGACGGCGGCTTGGGCGCTGCGAAAATGGCGAAATCCCTTCCCGGTGATAGTCACGGCGCTGTATGCGCCTTTTGGGTTGATGGTCGTGATCGGAGGGCTGCAGCTCCTGATGGGGACCTCGCAGGCGCCGTACGCCACCGGGGGCTCGCTGCTGGCGTGGCTGGTCTACCTGGCGTTTCTGTTTCTGGCTGCCAATGCGCTGGCGGACCCCGGCATCCGGATCGAATACCTGCGCGGCTTTCTGGCGGTGGTCAGCCTGGCTTGCCTGCTGGGGCTGGCGCAGTGGATCACGCAAACGGGCTCGGTCTACTGGCTGCGGGCGGCTCCGGGCGCGCGGATTTTTGGGCCCTTCGCGGACGCCGAGGCCTTCGCCGTGCTGATCGAGCTGGCGTTTCCGGTCGCCCTAACGGTGGCGCTGCGGGGCGGACGCCGCCAGCACTACTACCTGGGCGCCTGCGCCGTCATGGCGCTCGCGCTCGCCGGGACCCGCTCCGCGGTCGGCGTGGCGGTGGTTGCGGCGCAACTGGTCTGCGTCACGGCAGCCATGACGGCGAGCGAGTATCGTGTGGCGCTGCACAGCCGGCGGCGCGGACCGCGCTTTGTGGCGGGCCTGCTGGGCGCGGGCGCCTTGGGCGTGCTGCTGATCGCGGGGGCCTGGAGCATGGGCCTGCTGCGAGTCGGGACGGCCGAGCTGGAGTCCGTGCAGACCGTGCTCGACCGCAGCGAGCGGGTCCTGACCAGGGGCGAGGCATTGCAAACCTCGCGCGCGCTGCTTGCCGAAAAGCCGTTACTGGGCCATGGGCTCGGCTCGTTCGGGCAAGTTTTCTCCCGCGCGGCTCCGCGGGAAGACGGCTGGTACTGGAAACACCTCCAGAGCGACCCGCTGGAGCTGGCGATCGAGGCCGGGTGGCCGGCTTTGGCGGCGCAGGTCCTGCTGCTGGCGGTTTTGCTCCTGCGGACCCGTGGCCTGAACATGTGGGGGCTGGTGATTGCGCCGTTGGCCGGCGCCTGGGTCCATAGCTGGTTTGCGGCTCCCGTGCGCACCCCGGCGGTGATGTTGGCCGGGCTGGCGCTGTTGGCCTTGGCGCCGGGATTGAGCGCGCGGGTGGCGGTGAAGCGCCGACGACGGCCCTAGCCGGCGGATTGCCTTGAACGCGGGCGGGCTCGTATAATGGGAGCGTTACCCTGCTGGGAGGTGGTGTAATCGGTAACACGCCAGACTCTGACTCTGGTTATCGGGGTTCGAGTCCCTGCCTCCCAGCCAAATCCCTTTCTTTCAGCCACTTAGAGAGAAATGATTCGGCTTGAGTGAGAAATCGCTTGGGCTTCGGCGCGTTTGAGGGCAGAATAGATCTCACCGGCCCGCCACCGTTCACGGGGCCGCCCACGAACGCCCACAGCCATGCCGGGTCCGATCCGCAACTGGTTTTGGGCGGCCTGCCGGCCGCCCCTATGGGCGCTGCTGGCGGCGGCGTTTGTGCAAGCGCTGGGGGCGCAGGCGCTGATTGACGGGCGCCTGTTGGAGCGGCGCGGCGACAAGCTGACGCCGGTTTCCCATTGCACCGTTTTCGCCACCTCGATCGACCGCGGCCCGCTGGTCGGCGAATTCCCTGACGATCAAGGCCGCTTCCTGCTGGATCTGCCGCCGGATGGGCGAGTCAACGTCGGGATTATCTGCCCGGAGTACTTCATCTCGACGATCAACGGGCGCTCCACGCCGCCGCTCACCTACGATTGCTCGCGGCCGGGCCCGTGCGCCTCCATCGAAATGGTGTTGGAGCGGCTGGCCGTGGTGGAAGGCCGGGTTGTCAGTCCTTGGGGCGAGCCGGTGGAAGGGATCGGGGTAGAGCTGCGGCTGCCCGACAGCCCGCGCGGCCGTCAGATGGTGACGTCCGACGACCGCGGCTACTTTCGGATCGGTCGGGTTCGGCCCGGACGTTACGATCTGGGCCCGAATATCCATCGTCAGATCAATGGCGGTCTGAGGTGGGAGGGGCGGCCGCAGCGGGTTGAGCTTTCCGCCGGAGATGTCGTTTCCGGGCTCCAGATCGGCCTGGATCTGGTCGAGCCGAGCCGACTCAGCGCCCGCCTCCAGGGGCTTCCGCCCGGAGTGCGCCGCGTCGAGATCCACTTGTCCGGGGAGCAGGGCCGGATGTCCATGTCGCGGACCATCGATGTGGATGAGGAGGGCCGGATTGAGCTGGAAGGGATTTCGCCGGGCAGCTATCGGGTGCGCATCAACAGCTTCGATGGCGGCGAGGACTCGGCCGTCCTGGTGGGC